>JAUNUZ010000344.1 GCA_030537915.1 Micrococcales bacterium | reverse complement strand
ATGTGAGCACCGTCGTGTTGGAAGTCTTCGATATGGATGTCATGCACCCCGGGCATCGTTGCCACATCGGCCGGTAGGGGCGAATCGAGAGTCACGGTGATCTGGCTGCGCGTCAGGTGACGCAGTTCGGCCAGGGTGCCGCTCTCCACGATGCGACCCGCGCGCACGATGCTCACGTGATCGCAGAGGGCCTCGACCTCCGAGAGGATGTGGCTCGAGAGGAGCACCGTGCGTCCGATGGCGCGCTCGGTGCGTACATGCTCGCTAAAGACGCGCTCCATGAGCGGATCGAGCCCGGAGGTGGGTTCGTCGAGCAGAAGGAGCTCGACGTCGCAGGCCAGAGCGGCGATGAGCGCCACCTTCTGACGGTTCCCCTTGGAGTAGGAGCGCCCCTTCTTCGTGGGGTCGAGGTCGAAGCGTCCGATGAGCTCGTCACGGCGGCGACGATCTAAGCCGCCCCGGGCGCGACCAAGCAGGTCGATAGCCTCACCGCCGGTGAGGTTCGGCCACAGGTTCACATCCCCCGGCACGTAGGCGAGCCGCCGATGGAGGGCGGGCGCCTGCGACCACGGGTCTCCCCCGAGCAGCCGGACGACACCCGAGTCCGGGCGCAGCAGGCCGAGCAGAACGCGGATGGTGGTCGACTTGCCCGAGCCGTTCGGACCGAGAAAGCCATGGATCTGGCCGGTCGGCACGGTGAGCGACAGCCCGTCGAGGGCTCGGGTCGCGCCGAAAGTCTTGACGAGATCGCGGATCTCGATTGCGGGTGCGCTCCGGGAGGGCGCCGTCGGGGTCGTGTTCATGTCCTCGCCTGGTGTCGAAGTGCTGGGCGTGTCGGTGGGCTCAGAGGCCCCGGGCAGGGTCGGGCGGACCGCTGAACTGTCCGGCTGCCTGCTCGGCGAACGTCCCGGTCAGCAGCCCCTGGGTGTAGAACTCGAGCGCCGCCCGCGCGTAGCGCCCCAGGGCTGGCTCCTCGAAGAGCGTGTCCCCGCCAAGGTGACGCGCGAGATGCGCCTCGAGGACGAGCAGACCGAGCCCGATCGCCGTCTGCAGAGCCGCTCGGGCCTGCGGGTCATCGGTGGGTCGCACCGAGCCGGCCGCCTCCCCGGCGGTGAGGATCGCGTCGACGTCGTTGACCATCCGATCGAACATCGCTGTGGCCGGTCGGCCACCCTCGGCCAGGACCCGTCTCAGATAGGTGTAGAGCGGCCTGACCTCGGGATGCTCGGCCAGGTAGACGGACAGCGTCGGAACGGAGCCGGAGGTGTAGGCCGAGATCTTCTCCGAGCGGATGAACGCTAAGAGGTGTTCGTCGCACGCCTCGCGCAGACCCTCCTTCGTCCCGAAGTGGTGGACCACCAAGGCCGCGGAGACGCCCGCGCGGGCCGCGATGGCGCGCATCGTGGCCCGGCTATACCCGGCCTGCCCGAATGTTTCGATCGCGGCCGCGCGGATGCGGGCCCGCGCGGTCAGGCCCGTCCCGGAGGCTGAACTCACGTTCAGTATCCTAAACACGCGTTCAGTCTTTGACAAGAGCTGCGCACTCGGCGCCGCGAAGGCAGGGTTACGCGGGCGGCACCCTGGCGCGCGTGCTCGCGCAACGGATCGCAAGCGACGAGACTCCCGCAGGTCAGGGGCCCTAACGGGGCGCGCTCAGGCAGCGCTCGCATACTCTGAGCAAGTCGGCGCCGGGCCTGCCGATAGGAGTCCGGCCACTCGCGGGCCGAGCCGACGCCCGTCGGTTGCGCAGAAGGGAATCCGTGTGGGTGCATCGAGCCGGGCTGGGACCCGACCCCAGGGTCGTCGGGGATTCTGGCGACGGCTCTTCTCGTGGAAGGGCATACTCGGCCTCATCCTCGGGCTGGTCCTCCTCGGCCTCGCCACGTTCGCGGTCGCGTACCTGCTGATCCCGGTGCCCGACCCCAACGAGCGCGCGCAGGCTCAGACGTCGATCATCTACTACGCCGACGGCAAGACTGAGATGGCCAGGTTCGCGCAGGTGAATCGTGAGTCGGTGCCGCTGGAGCAGGTGCCCTTGCCCGTCCAGCGCGCGATGCTCGCCGCGGAGGATCGTTCGTTCTACGACAACCCGGGCTTCTCCCCGACCGGCATCGGTCGGGCGCTGTGGGCCGCTGTGACCGGCGGCCAACGCCAAGGCGGCTCGACGATCACGCAGCAATACGTGAAGAACTACTTCTTGACCCAGGATCAGACGGTGGGCCGCAAGCTGCGGGAACTCATCATCTCGGTGAAGGTCGAGCAGCAACTGTCCAAAGAGGCGATCCTGCAGGACTACCTGAACACCATTTACTTCGGTCGGGGCGCGGACGGGATTCAGGCCGCCTCCCGCGCCTACTTCGGCCAGGACGTCAAGACGCTCGACGTCGCCCAGGGGGCGTTGCTCGCCTCCGTCATCCGGGCGCCCTCGCTCTATGACCCCTCGCTCGGTGCGGAGCAGAAGCAGAACGCCGAACAGCGCTTCGCCTACGTCCTGGACGGGATGGTCGAGCAGGGCTGGCTCAGCGCGGCGCAGCGCAGAACCGCCGCCTTCCCCAAGGTGTTGGATCCGAAGCCGCGGTCCTCCGCCTCGGGCCCCAACGGTTATCTCGTGGCGATGGTCAAATCCGAACTGGCGAGCAAGATCGGCTTGTCCGACGCCGAGATCGACCGCGGCGGGTTGCGCATCACGACGACCGTTCTGCGCAAGAACCAAACGGCTGCCATCGAGGCGGTCGAGCAGAAGCGGCCCTCCGGTGGTAAAGCCGATGACGTGCGTGTGGGATTGGCCTCGGTCAAGCCGGGTGACGGCGCTATCCTCGCGCTTTACGGTGGCAAGAACTTTGCGACCCAGCCCTACAACGCGGCCACGCAGGCGCAGTTGCAGGCCGGATCCACCTTCAAGGTGTTCACGCTCGTGGGGGCTCTGGAGAAGGGGATCAGCACGAAGACGCCATTCGACGGGTCGAGCCCGCAGTACTTCAGCGAGTTCCGCGGCGGCGGGAACGCCAACGGACGGGTGACCAACTTCGGCGGCGAAAGCTTCGGCTTCCTCAGCGTGCGCGATGCCCTCGCGAAGTCGGTCAACACGATCTTCGCCCAGCTCAACATCCGGGTCGGGCCTCAGGCGACGGTGAACGCGGCGGTCAAGCTCGGACTGCCGGCCAATACCCTCGGCCTGGCGGACAACTATG
>JAUNUZ010000343.1 GCA_030537915.1 Micrococcales bacterium | reverse complement strand
GGATCATCACGGCATCCTGGCCGTGGTCCTCGACGAGGTGAGTGCCTGGGCTGCGGATCACGGCGTCGACATCGGCGCGGTGGGCCATCGGATCGTGCACGGGGGAGAGTCGTTCGCCGCCTCGGTCGTCCTCGACGATGCCGCGCTGGCGGCCGTCCGGGCGTGCATTCCGCTCGCCCCGCGGCACAACCCGGCCAATATCGCGGGGGTGCAGGCTGCCCAGTCGTTGCTGCCAGACGTCCCCCACGTCGGGGTCTTCGACACGGCCTTCCACCAGAGCATGCCGCCGGTCGCGTACCGCTACGCGGTCCCGCGGCAGTGGTATGACGACCTAGGGGTACGTCGCTACGGATTCCACGGCACCTCCCATCTCTACGTATCGGAGCAGGCCGCGCACCTGCTCGGGCGCGAGCCGCACGACCCGTCGCTGCGCATCGTCACCGCCCACCTCGGCAACGGTTGCTCGCTCGCCGCGGTCAAGGGCGGCGCCAGCATCGACACGTCGATGGGGCTGACGCCGCTCGAAGGGCTGGTCATGGGCACCCGGTCGGGCGATCTCGACCCGGGCATCCTCGGCTACCTTGCCGATCGCACCGGCGTCGACGTCGCGGCCGTCACCGACGACCTCAACAAGCGCAGCGGTCTCCTTGGACTGTCCGGCGTGAGCAACGACATGCGCGAACTGTCGGCCGCCGCTGCCGCCGGAGACGAGATGGCCCAGCTGGCCCGCGAGGTCTTCGGCTATCGACTGGCCAAGTACATCGCCTCACTCGTGGTGCCGCTCGAGGGTCTGGACGCACTCGCCTTCACCGGCGGGATCGGCGAGAACGACGTCGCCATCCGCGCCCGCGTCATCGAACGGCTGCAGTTTCTCGGCCTACGCCTTGATGCTGCCGCCAATGACACCTGCGCAGGCGGTCGCGGGGGAGTCATCACGCACGGGGCCTGCGGTGCGGCCGGCCCCGTGGCGCTCGTCGTGCCGACCGACGAGGAGCTCGTTATCGCCCGGGACGCCGCGCGCCTGACGAGCCGACCGGGGCGGTCCGCAGGACTCCTCGCCTAGCCGGCTCGGCTCCAGACCCCACCCCGACGGAAGGCACCACCGCCATGACCCGCCGCATCCTGCTCGTCCCGACCGGCCACGACACCGGTCTGTCCTCGACGTGCCTCGGACTCATCCACGCCCTCGACGAGCGCGGCGTCGACACCGGCTACCTCAAGCCGATCGCCCAGAACACGCACGGGCACGTGGATCACACGACGGACCTCGTGCGGCTCGTGACGAACCTGGACCCGCCGGAGCCCATCTCGGTCGCCGACAGCGCCCACGGGCTCGCGCGCGGTGACGACGACGATCTCATGGAACATGTCATCAGCCACGCCGAAAAGGTCTTCGCCAGGCACGACGTCGTGGTCATCGAGGGGCTCGTCCCGACAGACGAGCAGACCTATTCGGTGCGGGTGAACGTCGCGTTGGCCAAGGCGCTCGACGCGGAGGTCGTCCTGGTCGGGTCGGCGCGCGGACACGATGTCGCCGAGGCCGCGTCGATCATGGCGGGCACGGAGTCGACCTACCGCGTCGGCGGTGAGATCCGCCGCGTCATCGGCGCGGTCGTCACCCGGGTCCCTGTGGACGGATCCGGACCGAGCGCGCAGGACTACCGCGAGGCGCTCGACGAGCACGGCATCAGGCTCGTCGGGGCAACCCCCTACGTCGAGGACGCGACATGGGTGCGGGTTCGCGACCTCGTGCGCGAGCTCGACCTCGAGGTGCTCAGCGAGGGAGACCTGGACCGGCGAATCCGCGGGACCGCGATCCTTGCGCAGAGCGTGCTCGGGTCGTTGCCGGTGCTCACCGAAGGACGCCTCGTCGTCGTGCCCGGCGACCGTCACGATGTCCTGCTCACAGCCTGCCTGGCCGCGATGAACGGCACCCGGCTGGCCGCGATCCTCCTCACTGCGGGCTTACAACCCGACGCGCCGCTCGAGCCCATGCTGCGGCCGGCCCTGGCGACCGGCCTACCCCTGCTCCTCGCGGACAACAAGACTTTCGAGACCGCGAACCGCGTCATCGCCATGCACACAGGCATCCCGCGTGACGACGAGATGCGGATCGGCCTCGTCGCCCAGATCGCGGCCGACAACTTCGATGAGGACTGGCTGAGTAGCTTGCAGGAGGCCTCGCTGACGCGACGGCTCTCCCCGGCGGCCTTCCGCCGCGAGCTCACCGAGCGCGCCCGCGCGGCCCACAAGCGGGTCGTCCTGCCCGAAGGGGCCGAACCACGCACCGTCGCGGCGGCCATCGAGTGCCAGCGCAAGGGGATCGCGAACTGCGTGCTCCTCGCGCCGCGCGGTGACGTCGAGGCTGTCGCCCAGCAGCTCGGGCAGGAGCTACCCGAGGGCCTACAGATCGTCGACCCCACGCACGTGCCGGCACGTTATGTCGATGGCCTCGTAGAGCGCCGCAAGCACAAGGGCATGACGGCCCAGATAGCGCGGGACCAGCTCGGTGACACTGTTGTCCTCGGCACGATGATGGTCTGTCTCGGTGAGGTCGACGGGCTGGTCAGCGGTGCCGTCCACACGACCACGAACACGGTGCGCCCGGCACTGCAGATCCTGGGCACCAAGCCGGGCGCCAAGCTCGTCAGCTCGGTCTTCTTCATGGGCCTGCCCGACGAAGTGGTCGTCTACGGTGACTGCGCGATCAACCCCGATCCCAACGCCGAGGAACTCGCGGACATCGCGATCCAGAGCGCCGACTCCGCCCGCGCCTTCGGGATCGAACCGCGGGTCGCGATGATCTCATTCTCGACGGGCACGTCCGGCGCGGGCGCCGACGTCGAGAAGGACGCGCAGGCGACCCGGCTCGTGCAGTCGAAGCGACCCGACATCCTCATCGACGGACCGCTGCAGTACGACGCCGCGACGACCGCGTCCGTCGCGGCGTCCAAGGCTCCGGATTCACCGGTAGCGGGGCGAACCAACGTCTTCGTCTTCCCCGATCTCAACACCGGCAACACGACCTACAAGGCCGTGCAGCGCTCGGCGTCCGTCATCTCGGTCGGACCGATGCTTCAGGGGATCGCCGCCCCGGTGAACGACCTCTCGCGCGGCGCCCTCGTCGAGGACATCGAATACACCATCGCTCTCACCGCGATCCAGGCCGCCGCGGGATAGGGCCCTACGTGTAATGCGTGTCATCGTGGTGGGTGGCG
>JAUNUZ010000342.1 GCA_030537915.1 Micrococcales bacterium | reverse complement strand
AGACCCTCGCGCAGGGCGGTCTACCCAAGGTCATCTGCGGGACCGACACCCTCGGCGTCGGCATCAACGTGCCGATCCGCACCGTCGTGCTCACCGGCCTGACGAAATTCGACGGCACGCGGCAGCGGCTGCTCAAGGTGCGCGAATTCCACCAGATCGCGTGTCGAGCGGGTCGCGCGGGCTTCGACACGGCCGGCACCGTTATCGTCCAGGCCCCCGATCACGTCATCGAGAACCATCGCCTCGTCCTCAAGGCCGGCGACGATCCGAAGAAGCAGCGGCGGATCCAGCGCAAGAAACCCCCCGAGGGATTCATCAACTGGGGACAGGAGACCTTCGACCGCGTGCTCGCCGGCGCCCCGGAGCCGCTCGTCTCGCGGATGCAGGTGAGCCACTCGACCGTCCTGAACGTCATCGCCCGCCCGGGCGACCCGATCCAGGCGCTACGTCGCCTGCTCACCGACAACCACGAGGACGTTCGCCGGCAGGCGCACCTGCAGCGCCGGGCCATCGAGATCCTGCGCAGCCTCATCCTCGCCGGCGTCGTGGAGCGGCTGCCCGAGCCCGACGAGAGCGGACGTACGTTGCGCGTCGTCGACGAGCTCCAGGCAGGCTTCGCGCTCAACCAGCCGCTGTCGACCTTTGCACTCGCGGCGATCGACCTGCTCGATCCGCAGGCCGGCGACTACGCGATGGACGTCGTCTCGATCATCGAGGCGACCCTGGACGACCCGCGCCAGGTGCTGCTCGGACAGCAGTTCGCGGCGCGCGGGGAGGCGGTCGCGCGGATGAAGGCCGACGGCATCGAGTACGAGGAACGGATGGAGCTCCTCGAGGACGTCACGTGGCCCAAGCCGCTCGCCGATCTGCTCGACGGCGCCTTCGAGACCTACCGTCAGTCTCACCCGTGGCTGCGCGAGGACGACCTCTCGCCCAAGTCCGTGGTGCGCGACCTTTACGAGCGCGCGATGACGTTCGGGGAGTTCGTCGCTTTCTACCAGGTGACCCGAGCCGAGGGCATCGTCCTTCGCTACCTGTCCGACGCCTACAAGGCCCTCCGCCAAACGGTGCCGGATGCAGCCAAGACGCAGGAGGTGGCGGACGTCATCGAATGGCTCGGGGAGGTCGTGCGCCAGACTGATTCGTCGCTGCTCGATGAGTGGGAGGCGCTGACCAACCCCGCCCGCCCGATCGATGAACCGCTGCGCCCGCAGCCGAGCGCGCACCGCCCGATCACGGCGAACCAACGCGCCTTCCGCGTCCTGGTGCGCCGGGCCATGTGGCGTCGCGTCGAGCTGTTGGTCCGTCAGGACACCGCCGCGCTGGCCCGGCTCGATGCCGCCTGCCCGCTGCCCTCCCTCGTCGCCGAGGCCATGGAGGAGCAGGACTGGGAGGATGCCCTGCAGGAGTACGCGCAGGACTATTCCACTGTCGACGGCACAGCAGACGCCTTCGATCTCATCGGTACGGGGTCCGATGCCCGCGGGCCCGCCATGCTGCGTGTCGATGAGATCTCGAGCCCCGGCCACTGGCTCGTCGAGCAGATCCTTGCGGACCCGGACGGAGATCGCGACTGGCGCCTCTACGCTCAGGTAGACCTGTCCGCGAGCGACGAGGAGGGCGATCTCGTGCTCGTGGTCGTCGATATGGACCGGGCCACTCGCTAACCACGCGCACCTTCTGTGCAATAGCAATGCGCAAGGACCAGGACGCGGCAATTGCGCCTTGCTTCAGGTACCCGCACATCAACGCGACGATGGCGCTGTGGGCGCCGCACCCGAGGATTTCACCGGATCCGTACCCTGCTCCCCAAAGCGTCGCATATCGTACTGATGTGGAAGGCAACGGATTTCATTTTGTAGACGTCTCCGAGGGGGACTGGCGTCAGTTGCGGGGGGCCTGGCTGGACATGGTGGGGGCCAGGAGTGCCGATGATCTCGAAAGCCTCGACGACGCGCTAGCTCGGACCGAATCCGCGTGGCGCGAGCTCGCCCGCAATCTGACGGACACCGATTGCTTCGGGCAGGCGTTGGTGGACGACTCCGGCTGCTGGCTCGGCTTTGTCACCGGTTACCTCGACGAACTTGCGCTCGACCGCAATGTCTTCGTCACTCACGTCCATGCGCTGGACGGGGATCTCGAGACCGAGGCGCTGCTGCTCGACCGCGTGGCCGAATGGGCAGGCGTTCAGGTGGCGGACAGCGTCGTCGTCGGAATCCGCGAGGATTGTGTCGACTTGCTGCGCCGCTTCGAGGACCACGGTTTCCGTCGAACCGGCGTACGCCGACGCAGCGAGCTGGGTGTCGGGGAGGCCGAGATCGAGCTATCCCTCGCCCTCGCGGCGCTCATGCTGCCGCGCGGGGGCACGGACAGCGCGATGCGTCAGCGCAGCCCCTCGGGCCTGCAGCACTGAGCCGCGATGGCCCGTCGGGTGGGAGCTGGCCCTGTGTCTGGGTCCGTAGTTGTCGGTGGATGTCGGTAGCGTGGAGGCGAGCCTGAGCGAGGCCCACCCCGATGCTCCCGAGGAGTCACGCCCCGCATGACATTCACCGCGACCTACCGGCTGCAACTGCATGACGACTTCGGCTTCGCCGACGCGAAGGTGATCGTGCCCTATTTGGCACGCCTGGGTGTCTCCCATCTCTATCTCTCGCCGATCCTGGCGGCGGTCCAAGGCTCGATGCACGGTTACGACGTCGTGGACCACACGCTCATCGCAGAGGGACTGGGGGGCCGGGCCGGCTTCGAGTCGCTAGCGGCCAAGGCGCGCGAACACGGGCTCGGGATCATCGTCGACGTCGTGCCGAATCACATGGCCTTCGTCGCGCCCGAATCGGCGAACCTGCCGCTGTGGCTTGTGCTGCGCGACGGGCGCGACGCGATCACCGCGGACTGGTTCGACATCGACTGGAAGGCCGGGGGAGGGCGCCTGGGGCTGCCCGTGCTCGGGGACGCCCTGGAGGTGGTCCTGGAGGCGGGGGACCTCGTCATCGACGAGATCGTCGACCCGGTCGGCGCGCACTCGGCCGATACGACAGACACTCCGCCGGGCTACGTCGAGCCGGACGATCAACGGGCGCGGCGCGACCCCTCGTCCGTGCTCGTGCTGCGCTACCACGATCACGTCTATCCGATCGCGCTCGGCACCGAGGGCGATGCTCACCCAGGTGATCGGGATGCGGTGACCGTGCGGGCGATCCTCGATCGCCAGCACTACCGGCTG
>JAUNUZ010000341.1 GCA_030537915.1 Micrococcales bacterium | reverse complement strand
GGCCGGCATGTCGGCCTTGCCCAGCAGCGAGTCGATGCTCGCGGCGAAGTCGGTGTTATCGGAGGTGAGTGCGAATCTCATCGGTCTGCCTTCGGTAGGCCGAGGAGGCGCTCGGCGATGACGTTCTTCTGGATCTCGTTGGTGCCGGCGTAGATGGGGCCCGAGAGGGAGAACAGGTAGCCGTCCATCCAGTCGGTCATCAGCTCGGCGCTGGGGCCCAGCAGATCTAGCGCGGTCTCGTGTGTGGCGACATCCCACTCGGACCAGAAGACCTTGTTGATCGAGGACTCGGCGCCGAGCTGGCCGCCGTCGTTGAGGCGGGTCACGGTGGCCCAGGTGCTCAGCTCGTAGGCGCGGGCCCCGATCCAGGCGTCGGCGACGCGGCCGGCGAGCGCGGTGTCGGCGGGGTCGCCGCTCTCGCGCCACTGGGCCAGGAGCCGGTCTGTGGTCGCGAGGAAGCGGCCCGGCGCGCGTAGGGAGAGCCCGCGCTCGTTGGAGGCGGTGCTCATCGCGACGCGCCAGCCGTTGCCGACCTCGCCGATCACGCCGGACTCGGCGGGCTTGGCCTCGTCGTGCGGGACGAAGACGTCCTCGAGGAAGACCTCGGCGAAGCCGGGCAGTCCGTCGAGCTGGTCGATCGGGCGCACGGTCACGCCCTTCGACTTGAGGTCGAACATGAAGTAGGTGATGCCGCGGTGGCGCTCGGACTCCGGGTCGGAGCGGAACAGGCCGAAGCCCCAGTCCGCGAAGCTCGCGCGCGAGGACCACGTCTTCTGGCCGTTGAGCAGCCAGCCGCCCTCGACCTTTGTGGCACTCGAGCGCAGCGAGGCCAGGTCGGAGCCGGACTCGGGCTCGGACCAGGCCTGCGCCCAGATGTCGTCGGCGCGCGCCATGCGCGGCATGATGACGTCGAGCTGCTCTTTCTTGGCGTGCTCGAACAGCGTGGGGGCGAGCAGGAAGATGCCGTTCTGGCTCACGCGGCCCGGTGCGCCGGCGCGGTAGTACTCCTCCTCGAAGATCACCCACTGCTCGAGGGAGGCGTCGCGGCCGCCGTACTCGGCGGGCCAGGACACGACGGACAGGCGCGCGTTCGCGAGGGTGCGCTCCCACTCGCGGTGCGCCTCGAAGCCCTCTGCGGTGTCCATGGACGGCAGGGGCTGCGAGGGCACGTTCTCACGCAGGAAAGTGCGGACTTCGTCGCGGAAGGCGACGGAGTCGGCATCGAATTCGAGGTCCACTAGTTGTCCTTTTCTCTGTTTGCTGCTGCCATCGCCTTGGCGTCCATGCCGCCGAGCGGGTCGCCTGCGCGGGTCTCGGCGTTGTAGGAGTGGGCGAAATGGTGGTAGCCGAAGGCGGCGTCGATGCCGTCCTGCAGCCCCATCTGGTTCTCGCAGAGGTTGACCACGCGCTTGGTCAGCGCCAGGCCGAACTGCGGCATCTGCGCGATCTTGCCCGCCATCTCGTCGACGGCGCCGGCCAGCTCCTCGCGGGGCACGACGCGGTTGACCATGCCTACCTCGTAGGCGCGCTGCGCGGTGAAGCGGTCGCCGGTGAACAGGATCTCCTTGGCCAGCCGCGGCCCGAGCATCCACGGGTGCGCGAAGTACTCCACACCCGGCATGCCCATGCGCAGCACGGGGTCGGAGAAGAACGCGTCGTCGGAGGCGACGATGAGGTCGCAGATCCAGGCCAGCATCAGCCCGCCCGCGATGCACGCGCCGTGCACCTGCGCGATCATCGGCTTGGGAATCTCGCGCCAGCGCCGGCACATCCCCAGGTAGACCTCCATCTCGCGGGCGAAGCGCTGGTCGCCGCCCTCGCGCGAGGTGTGGTCCCACCAGATGGCGGCCTTGTTCTCGTAGCTCACGTGGTGGTCGCGGCCCGGGGTGCCGATGTCGTGCCCGCCCGTGAAGTGCTTGCCGTTGCCGCGCAGCACGATCACCTTGACCGCGTCGTCCTCGGTGGCGCGGGTGAACGCGGCGTCGAGGGCGTAGGTCATCACCGAGTTCTGCGAGTTCGAGTACTCGGGGCGGTCCAGCGACACGTATGCGACGGGGCCGACGACCTCGTAGGCGACCGGGTGCTCCTCACTCATTTGCCGGCCTCCTTGAGGACGCCGTCGCGCAGGTCGTTCTTGAGGACCTTGCCCGACGCGTTGCGCGGCAGCGTGCCCAGGAAGCGCACGGACTTGGGGTTCTTGAAGTTCGCCAGGCGCTCCTTGCAGAACGCGAGGACCTCCGCCTCGGTGAGGGCCTGGCCGGCCTTGACGACCACGAACGCCATGCCGACCTCGCCCATGCGCTCGTCGGGCACGCCGATGACGGCGCACTCGGCGACGGGGTCGAGGCGGAGCAACTCGTTCTCCACCTCCGCGGGGTAGACGTTGAAGCCGCCGGAGATGTACATGTCCTTGATGCGGTCGGTGATGTCGACGTAGCCGCGCTCGTCGATGGTCCCGACGTCGCCGGTGTGCAGCCAGCCGTCGACGATGGTCTTGGCGGTTGCCTCGGGGTCGTCGAGGTAGCCCAGCATGACGTTCTCGCCGCGGACCAGGATCTCGTCCTTCTCGCCCAGGCGGACCTCCATGCCGGGGATGGCGCGGCCGGAGGAGGTGGAGATCGTCACGGGGTCGTCGTCCGTGCGGCACATGGTGATGACGACGGCCTCGGTCTGGCCGTAGGCGGTCAGGACCGAGTCGAGCAGTTCGGCCTGCATGCGCTCGACGAGCGGGACGGGCACGGGCGCGGCGCCGGTGACGGCGATGCGTAGCGACGAGAGGTCGTGGTCGGCGAACTCCGGGTGGTCCATGATCGACTGGTAGATCGTCGGCGCGCCCGGCAGCACGGTGATCTTCTCCTCGGCGATCACGCGCATCACCGCGGGCACATCGAAGATCGCCAGCGGCACGATGGTGGCGGCCCGCAGCAGGCACGTCATGATCCCGGCCTTGTAGCCGAAGGTGTGGAAGAACGGGCTGATCAGCAGCGTCCTGTCCGCTGCCGTGAGCTCCGCGCACTGCGCCCACGACTCGGCGATGCCGACGGTCTGGCGGTGGGCGCTGAGCACGCCCTTGCTCTTGCCTGTGGTGCCGGAGGTGAACAGGATGTCGCAGATGTCCTCGGGCCCGACGGCGTCCGCGCGGGCCTCGGCCTCGGCGGGGTCGACGGGCGCTGCCGCGTCGGCGATCTGGGCCCAGTCCAGGACCGTGCCCGACGGCAGCACCGGGGTGCGCGGCTCCGA
>JAUNUZ010000340.1 GCA_030537915.1 Micrococcales bacterium | reverse complement strand
CGCACCGGGCCCGGGACCTGCTCAGCGTGCTTCCACCGGGCACCGTCGGCCTCTCCATCCTGCTCGATCCCGGGGTGTCCAACCCGACACCGGCCGATTGCAGCACGAGCCCTGGGCGCCGCGTCGACGCCGGCGCCGGCGACGTCCATGAGCTCCTGGCCTTCGCCGCCTCCGGGGGGTGGCACGCCTGCGTGGTCGACGGCCCGCAGGACATCGCCGACGCCTGGGCCCGACTGGTCGGCGGGGCGGCCGTGACATGACCGGCGCCAGCGGTCCGCTCCTGGTCGCCCTGGCCGTGCTGTGTTCGGCCTGGCCGGTGCGCGACCTCTTCGAGGAGTCGACGTGGATACCGCCGCTGGTCCTCATCCTCCTCGGGATCGCCCTGACCGGGACGGTCCTGCGCCGAGTCCCGGGCCTGCGTGGGCGACCCGAGCTGGTCGTCGGCGCCCAGTTGTTCGCCTACCTAGCGGGTTTGGTGGCCTTCTTCCACGGCGACACCCTTGCCTACGGCCTGCCGACAGCCGACACCGTGGCCTCGTGGGGGGCATTGCTCAACGAGGCGGGTCAGACCCTGAGCCGGTATCCGGCGCCGGCTCCGCTGACCGACGGCGCACAGTTCCTGCTGGTCTGCACCATCGGCGGGATCGCTCTGGTGGCGGACATCATCGCCGTGTCGTGGCATCGACCCGCGCTGTCCGGTGTCGTCATCCTCAGCCCCTTCCTCGTCGCCGTCGCCAACAGCGACGGCGGCCTGCACCCCGGATACTTCGCCGCCACCGCGCTCTCATGGCTCGCGCTCCTGGCGGGCGCCGATCGCGAGCAAGTCAACGCCTGGGCCGCGCGCGGTCTCCCCGGTGTTCCACCCCAGGGCCCGGCCGCAGGCCGCTCCCGCACCGGCATGGTCACCGCGCTGGCCGGATCGGCCGTCGTGCTGTCGCTGGTCGGCGCGACTTTCCTGCCACACGTGCCGGTCCGCTATCTCGCCGACGGCCTTGGCGTCGGCGGTTCCGGTGGGAGAGGGCAGGTGGGCTTCTCCCCCTCGGCGCAAATGATCCAGGACCTGCAAAGCACGGACGAATCACCCGTCCTGCGCTACCTCACCGATGACACGACACCACCACCACTGCGGGTCTCGGTGGCCTTGGCCTATGCCGACGGACACTGGTTGCCGGCACACAACGACGCCAGACCCAACGACGCGCCGTCTCTGAGCTTCCCGGTCGGCTGGCAACGAGCCCAGGTGCCGGCGAGCAGTCACCGCTTCGAGGTCGAGGACAACCGCCTGCGCGCTCCGTATCTGGCCGCGCCCCCCGAGGTCAGCGAAGGCAGCGTCATCGACGCCCAGTGGGCTCAGGACCCGGCGACGGGGGCGCTGGCCGTGGACAAGACCCCCGAGCGCTACCGCATGTCCTACCTCGAGCTCGAGCCGGCCCCGGCGCGCCTGCGCGCGCCCCAGGCGCGATCTCGCAGCCTGCAGGACGCGCTGCGCCCCGACGGGGTCACCACCTTCGTCGCGCAGACGGCGCGCCGCATCGTGCTCGACGCCCGGGCCGACACGGCCTACGACCAGGCGCTCGCGATCCAGGAGTGGCTGCGCTCCTCGGGCGATTTCACCTATTCGCTGCAGCTGACGCCGCCGCCTGCCGACATGCCCGAGCAGGAGGTGGCCGGGTCGGCCGTCGATCGCTTCCTGGAGACCAAGCGCGGCTACTGCGTCCAGTTCTCGACGGCGATGGCCCTGATGGCTCGCAGCCTGGACATCCCGGCGCGTATCGCGACCGGATTCCTGCCCGGTACGCAGGTCGATGGGTGGCGTCAGGTGCGAGCCTCGGACGCGCACGCGTGGCCGGAGCTGTACTTCGAGGGTGCTGGGTGGCTCCGCTTCGAGCCGACGCCCGGCGCGCGCAGCGGGATGGCCCCGGCCTACTCGCTGATCCGCTCCTCGACTGGTGCCCCGACGTCCACGGCCAATCCGGGCGTATCCGCCACGCCGACTCCCTCGGCGAGCGCGAGCCCGCGGCGGCCTGGGATCGACGAGGGCGCCGGTGCGGCCCCACCGAACCCGGTCGGGTGGTTCAGCCGGTGGGGGTGGTCCGTCCTGGCACTCCTGGCGGCGCTGCTGCTCGCGGGGGTGGTCCCGCTGCTCGCGTATCGCGCCCGCCGTGCCCGCGTCGCGGCCTTGCCGGTCCCCGGGGATCGCATCGAGGCGCACTGGCAGGAGCTGCTCGACCGGCTCGCCGACCTCGACGTCGACATCGACCCGGCGCTGGAACTAGCCGCGCAGGTCAAGGTCATCCGCGAGGCCGGCCCCCTGCACGGTCCGGTCGTGCAGGCCCTGGAGCGACTTGGGCGGGCCGTGGAATCGGCGCGATATGCCCCGGAGCCGACGGCGCCCGCTGCGCAGGCCCAGGTGGCGATCGACGCGCACCTGGTATTGGCGGCGATGAGCCGAGCCCGACGCCGCCCCGTCCGGCTACGCGCCGCGCTCTGGCCGGCTGCCGGCACGCGTTCGCTGCGCCGATCCCTGGACCGGCCGGTGGCGCGGCTGCGCGCTCTCACGTCCGCGCGAGCCCGTCGCTTCGATGCCGATGACCGATCGACTCCGAGCCCGCGACCATGACCGCCGGTGGTGGGAACGCGGCGACCCTGTGCTGTCTTCGCGGATCCGTGACGACCTAGATCAAGGCAACCCGCTCGAGCTCGGCGATATCGATCCGTTCCATGGATCGCGCCGCGACGGCGATCCTCTGCATGGAGTCAGCGGTTGCCGAGGAGAAGATCTGCATCTGCTGGATGGGGACGATGTCCCACCAGATGCCGAACTTATCGACGAGCCAGCCGTTCTTGCTGGCGTGTCCGCCCTCCAGCAGTGCATACCAGTAGTGGTCGAATTCCTCTTGACCGTCTACGTGCACCTGCAGCGTCACCCGCTGTGACTGGATGTCGGCCTCGGGTCCGGTGCCGTTCAGAACAATGACCTCGTGCCCGGCCAAGGTGCAGGTGCACAGCATCACGCCCCCCTCCTCGTCCGGGACGGTTTGGGTGATTTCTGTACCGAAGACGTCGCAATAGAAGTCAGCGGCTTCCTTGGCCCGGCCGGTCAGGATGAGGCAGGTTGACATGCTGGTCATGGAGACTCCTCACGTTGTGATTTGCAAGTGAGATTGTAGTTTGCAACTCCACTGCTAGAGTGTCAAGGCATGAGGACCTATGGCCAGTACTGCGGTGTGGCCCGGGCCGCGG
>JAUNUZ010000339.1:2226-3252 GCA_030537915.1 Micrococcales bacterium | reverse complement strand
GGGCTCCGATTTGGACACTCGCGACACATCTCGTAAGGTAGGGATTACCGACGCGGGGTGGAGCAGCTCGGTAGCTCGCCGGGCTCATAACCCGGAGGTCGCAGGTTCAAATCCTGCCCCCGCTACAAAGAAAGTCCAGGTCAGCCACAGGTTGGCCTGGACTTTTTCTTTGGGGGAATCATGCGATCCCATCGTTTACCCGTCACATTGACGTAGAGGATGGTAAGTACCTCCCCGGCGGGGGCGTGTGAACCTTCCTCTCGCGGGCAGAGGGCAGAGGGCAAGGTCGAGGCCAGGACCCGGTTCCGCGACTGGGACGGGCAGACGCGACTGGTGCAGGCGACGTCGAGGCCGGCGGCCGAGGTGGCGCCGAAGAAGAAGCTCATCCAGCGCAACACCTTCCAGCCCGTCGACACCACCCTCACGCCCGACAGTCCGTTTGCGCTGGCGGTGCGTCACGAGGTGCTGGTGCGCAACCCGATCGACAACGTCTCCCGCCTCCACAAGCCGAAGCGGACCCCGAACGCGCTGACCGCCATCGAGGTCAAACGCGATCCGCGCCGTGATCAAGGCATGGGAGCAGTCGCGTGGCGCGTCGGGCCCGAACCCCGACGGCCAGCTCGGTCAGATCGTCGAGGTCATCCTCGGCACCTCGGCCCGGATCGGCGAGGTGCTCGCCATCCGTCGCCGCGACCTGGACCTGACGACGACACCGGCGACGCTGCGGATTTGCGGAACGGCGATTTCCGAACGCGGCGTCGGTACCTACCGGCAAGAGCATCCGAAGACCGACCGCTCCAACCGGGTGATCGCGCTGCCGTCGTTCACGGCCGAGGCGCTGCGCCGTCGGCTGGCGATAATGGCGGACCACTCGCTGGATGTTCTGGTGTTTCGCAGTCGGGAAGGGACACCTCTCACGACGGCCAACGTGCGGCGCCAACTTCGCAAGGTCCTCGGCGAAGCAGGCGTCGAGGGGGTAAGCCCACACATGTTCCGACACCGCGTTCGGAAATCGCCGTTCCGCAA
>JAUNUZ010000339.1:0-2216 GCA_030537915.1 Micrococcales bacterium | reverse complement strand
ACCGCGGGGCTCGCCTCGTCTCGGCGCGTCTCAGCCCGGCGCGGCCCCGCGGCGCCCCGGGCGCGGGGGGGTAACCCCCACACATGTTCCGACGCACCGTCGCGACGGTGGTCAACGAGCGGGCCAGCCTCAACTTCGCCTCGGAGCTGCTCGGCCACACCGACCCGAAGGTGATGATCGAGCACTACATCCGCCGTAACGAGCAGATGAATCCGCTGACCGCCTGACCGCTCGACCAGGCGTTCGCGCGCGAGGATGACTAACGCGAGTCGAGCTCGTCGGCCCAGGCATCGAAGTACGACCGGATGTCGGCGATCGGCACGCCAACGTCTGGGAAGTCCCGATCCTCGATGCGGCCATGGGTTCGCAGCGTCGCGGCGAACACCGCGAGGTCGAAGCCCCGGTCGGCCTCAGCAGCCTTCCCGAGCGTCTCGTCGCGGTCGAAGCGCTGGTTGAGCATGTAGACGTCAACGAAGTCACGCGGCTCCGCGCGACCAAACAGCGCCAGCGTCTTGCGCACGACGAGTTCGGCGGGGGCGAAGGATGGACCAGCAATGGTGACGGTGGGTGCGCCGGTCGGCGGGCTGTCGACGGCAAGGTCGATGAGGGCCACTTCGAGGCCGGTGATCTCCCAGCGCGGAACTCCTCGCCAGCGCGCTTCAACTCGACGGACCAACCCCGTTCAGTGATGGCGGCGACCAGCAAGTCACTCGCGGCGTCGACTCTGCCGACCTGGCGTGCGGTGAAGAAGTCGAGGTCCTCCGTGGGCCGAGGCACGATGCCCTGGGCGATGAGCGCTCCGCCGCCCGCGAGGAGGAACCCAGCTGACTCGGGCAGCGAGAAGAACAGCGAGGCCAGCTCTACTTGGAACTCGCTGAGCCCGGAGTCACTCATTCGATTGCGCCGAACGACGTGATGAGAGGCGACCATTCGCTTCGGATCCCCACGGGGATGACGAGGTCGTCCCAGAGGTCGACCAGGAGGGCGCCGTCGATGAGGTGAGCAGATCGCCGGGCTCTCCCTCCCGAAGCACGATCTCGTAGACCTGGCCCGGTCGCGACGGTCGCGCAGGTTGTAGGGGCGCGACGGGCCCGACCAGAGCAGATGCTGAGGCAGCGTTACGGTCGCGAAGGCGGCGGCGGTGTCGAGACGCCACAGACCATCAGGCACGACGAACGGCGCGCCAGTTCGCGCTGCGACAGTCCACTGCCGCGGCGAGCGCGTTCGATGATCGTTCCAGCCATATCCGCCTAGATATCGACCCTCAAGGCGTTAAGACAGTCCTGCGCGGTCGAACTCCTGCTGCAGTCGCGGCCGCCGCCGATGGATCTCCCGAAGCTCCGCGATGAGGTCGTTGACTTCGGCCGACTTCTCCGACCCTGCACTGAGCTTGCGCATCTTCGCCAGTCTCCGCGCTGCCAGTCGGTAGTGCTGGGCGCCAGCCTCGAGCAGCTCGTTCTCGACGAGACGCTGGTGGATCGGCAGGGTGGCGATCGGGTCGACCTTCTCGTACGCCGTCACCAGTTCGCTCCACGTGCGGTCGCTGTCCAGTGCCAACGAGTGCGCGAGGTTCCAGGCGAACTCCGGCTCCTTCAGCGTGAGGAGCGCGAACAGGACCACGTCCCGCGGACTCGCTGCGAGGGCCGCCACGACCTCGTCGCGGTAGCCGGTCCACGCCTTGCCCGCAGCCCTGTGCAGCCGGGCAGCTGAGGTCGACGAAGGCCACTTGCGGAACACTGTGAGGCGCGCGTCGAGCGCTTCGGTCGGCCGGTGTGCCTCCAGCAGCCCGCACCAGTAGTCCGCCGCCTTGAGCGACTGGTGACCGCGGTCGAAGTCGGTCGCCTGCTTCGCCCAGTCGATGGCGAGGTCGATCTCGCCGATCTCCTCGAAGGCCGCGGCGGTGTCCTCCAGCCACGCTGCGACCTTCCGGTCCTTGGCGTGGGTGCGGATGATCGCGTCGATGTCGTGATCGAGGACGGCGAGCCGCTGGGCGTTCCAGTCCAGGGTGAACCACTCGTGGGAGTGGCCCGAGTTCCATCGCTCGGCGGGGCGAGGACCGAGCTTCACCTCGACTTCGGCCAGCCGCCTCCGGTACGCGGCCATCCCGACCTCGCCCAGGGCCGGCGCGTACGCCACCGGGTCGAGCTCGAAGTAGTCGACCTCCTCGTCGTCGAATTGGAACTTCATCATCCAGTCGACCAGCTTCCCGGCGGGCG
>JAUNUZ010000338.1 GCA_030537915.1 Micrococcales bacterium | reverse complement strand
GCTCGAAGCCGACCGTTTCGACCCGTGGGAGGCTGGCCCCGGCATCTGGCCGGACCGCGACCCATGACCCGCGCCGTCGGCACCGTCAGCCGCGACGCTGAGGAAGGCCCCCGCGCGGTGGACGGACGCGCCCCGGACGTGTTCAGCCGCGACGGATTCGTTCCCATGCGCCAGTGGCCGGAGGATGAGCCGGTCGATTTCGCCATCGTCGGCACCGGCTGCGGCGGCGGAATCGCGGCAACGAAACTGGCCGAGGCCGGGTTTTCCGTCGTGGCCTTCGACGCGGGGCCGTTCTGGCGGCCGCTCGCGGACTTCGCCTCGGACGAGCGCGAGCAGGACAAGCTCTACTGGCTCGACGAACGGATCTCGGGGGGCGACGATCCGATCAGCCTTGGCTCGCACAATTCCGGGCGCTGCGTGGGCGGAACGACCGTGCATTTCCAGATGGTCGCGCTGCGCTTCCGGCCCGATTGGTTCGCATCGCGCAGCCGGCTGGGCTACGGCGTGGACTGGCCGGTGGACTGGCGGGTGATGTGGAAATACTATGCCGAGGTCGAGAAGGCCTGCTCGATTTCGGGTCCGGTCCGCTATCCTTGGGGACCGCCGCGGGGCCGCTATCCCTATCGCGCCCATCCCCTCAACGCGGCCGGGGTGGTGCTGGCGCGAGGCGCCGAAGCGCTGGGGATCCCTTGGTCGCCGATGCCGGTCGCCACCGTCTCGGCGCCGCGCGGCAAGTCGCCGCCCTGCGCCTACCGGGGCATGTGCAAGATCGGCTGCTCGACCAATGCCAAGCAGAGCATCCTCATCACCTACATCCCCCGCGCGCTGGTCGCAGGCGCGGAAATCCGCGACCTGGCGATGGTGGCGCGCATCGACACCGGCAGGGACGGGCGCGTCTGCGGCCTGCACTATCACCGGGGCGGCGCGTGGCGCTATCAGCGCGCCCGCAACGTGATCGTCGCGGGCTACGCCATCGAGACCCCGCGGCTGCTGCTCAATTCGGCCTCGCCGCAGCATCCGCAGGGGCTGGCCAACAGTTCGGGCACCGTCGGGCGGCATCTGATGGTCCATTCCAACCACGCCGTCTGGGGCGAGTTCGACGAGGAGATCCGCTTCCACAAGGGGCCCCCCTCGCTCGCCGTCTGCGAGCACTGGAACTATGCCGACGACGACCCCAGCCGCGATTTCGACGGCGGCTACGCGATCATGAGCCAGGGGCCTCTGCCGATCGACTATGCCTCGGCGCTGGTCGGCAACACCGGCGTCTTCGGCACCGCGCTGCGCCGGCGCATGGCGCTCTACAACCGCATGGCCGGGCTGAAGATCGTGGGCGAGACGTTGCCCCAGCCCGAAAACCGCGTGACGCTCGCCGATGAGACGGACGGGTTCGGCATCCCGAAGGCGCATGTGTCGTTCTCCTACTGCGAGAACGACAGGCGGCTGTTCCGGCACTCTCTGCGCTTCATGGACCGGATGCTGCGCGCGGCGGGCGGGCGGAACCTCTACGAAACCGAGGCCACCGCGCATCTGATGGGCGGCTGCCGGATGGGGCACGGGCCGGACGACAGCGTGACCGACAGCGACGGGCGCACATGGGACGTGCCGAACCTGTTCGTCTGCGACGGCTCGCTGATGCCGACCGGGGGCGGGGTCAATCCGTCCATGACGATCATGGCCAATTCCGCCCGCATCGCCGACCGTCTCGTCGCGCTGGGCAGGCGGGGCGAGTTGTAGCCGTCAGCCCGGCGCGGTGACGATCCAGCGGTGGCCGTCCGGGTCGCGCAGGCCGGTCGTGCCGCCGTGGCACACCGTTCGCGTGGCGAGGGGGGCGGTGTCGGCAGGGGCCGCGCGGGGAAGACCCGTGCGATAGCAGAGCAGTTCCAGATGCGGCGAGGGCGCGGCGGGGATCGCAAGCGCCGTCACCTCCACCACCGGATCGGGCAGGCCGTCGAGCGCGGCCTGCGCAGGCCCGCGGTTCAGCGTCCGGCCGGTCTGGCGGAAGCCGAGCCTGCCGTAGAATGCGAGGCTTGCGGCGGTGTCCCCGACGACGATGGCGGTGTGGTCGATGCCGACGGTGACGCCCTCGCGGCCTTGCCAGCGGGCGGGCGTGCCGCCGGGCGGGAAGGACAGCAGCTCCAGCGGATGCCCCTCGGGGTCGCGGAACTTGAAGGCGGTGACGCCGCGGGACGAAGCCGGCAGCACCTGCGGCCCTCCCTGCGAGATCGCCGTCCAGCCCGGCTGGCGATCCAGGCGCGCAAACGCCTCCGCCATGACCGGGGCGACGATGGCGAAATGCTGGAAGCCCGTTCCGATGCCCGGCACGGGTGAGGGCGCTGCCGGGAGGGCCGGTTCGGCGATCTCCAGCCGCCCGTCGCCAAGGCGCAGCACGATCAGCCTCCGCAGGCGCCCGCAGAAGGGGTCGGCCGCCGCCTCCTCCCCCTCGACCACGAACCCCAGAGCGCGCTGGTAGAACCGCGCGAGCGCCTCGGCATCGGCCGAGATCAGGCGGATGGCGGCGATCCCGGCTACCATCGCCGCGCCCCCCGCCTGTTGACGTAGATCGAGAACAGCGTGCCCGACGCGCAGATGAACAGCCGGTTCAGCATGACCTCGCCGAAGGTCAGGTTCGACACCCGCTGCGGCAGGAAGATGCGCCCCAGCAGCGCGCCGCCGGGGTCGATGCAATGCACGCCGTCAGCCGCGCTCGACCAGAGGCAGCCTTCCTCGTCCACGGCCATGCCGTCGCAACAGCCGGGCTCGACCTTGTGGAAGTCCCGGCCGCCGGTCAGCCGCGTCGCGGCGCCCTCGCCCGCGACATCGTAGACGCGGATGACCTGCCGCGGGTCGGGCTGCGTCTGGTCGCCCGTTTCCGCGACATAGAGCCTGCGCTCGTCGGGCGAGAAGGCGAGGCCGTTCGGCCCCTGCATGTCGTCGGCCATGACGCGGATCGTGTCGCAGGCCGGATCGTAGCGGTAGAGGGCAGGGGGCTGCTCGCTCTCCTGCCGCCCGCCCTCGTAATCGTTCAGGATGCCGTAGAGCGGATCGGTGAACCACAGCGAGCCGTCGGAATGGCAGGTCACGTCGTTCGGCGCATTCAGCCGCCGGCCGCCATGCGCGCCGACCAGCCGCGACACGCTGCCGTCGTGTTCCGTGCGGTAGAGGCAGCGGCCGCGATGCGAGCAGGCGACCAGCCGCCCCTGCCGGTCGCGGGTCTGGCCATTGGCGTAGTCGGAGGGCGCGCGGAAGGTGCTCAGTCCCGTCCCCGGGC
>JAUNUZ010000337.1:2283-3277 GCA_030537915.1 Micrococcales bacterium | reverse complement strand
GGATCAGCCATGACTGACACACGCGACTCCAGCGGCCCCGACGCCATGATGGGTGCGGCCTCGCTGCCCGCCGACATCGTGCTCGACGCCCCGGAACCCGAGGCCCAATCGCGGTCGCTCACCGGCGACGCCTGGCGCGAACTGCGCGGCAAGCCGTCGTTCTGGTTCTCCGTCACGCTCATCGCGTTCTTCGTGATCATGGCGATCGTCCCGCAGCTGTTCTCGCACGTAAGCCCGCGGGACACCTTCGACGTGCGCATGCGGCCCAACGCCGCCCACTGGTTCGGTACGGACGGCCAGGGCTACGACATCTACTCTCGGACGATCCACGGCGCGCGCGCCTCGATCCTCGTCGGCGTCTTCGCGACCCTGCTGACAACAGTCATCGGCGGGGCCATCGGCGTGCTCTCCGCCTACCTGGGAGGTTGGCTCGACGCGCTCGTCTCACGGATCACGGACGTCTTCTTCGCCATCCCCCTGCTGCTCGGCGGCATCCTCTTCATGAGCGCCTTCCCCAGCGACCAGGGCACTCCCTACCTGGTCGTCGTCTTCAAGGTCGTCGCCGCGCTCACCGTGTTGGGCTGGCCCAGCCTGGCCCGCCTGATGCGCAGTTCGGTGCTGCAGGTCCTACCGAACGACTACGTCCAGGCGGCACGAGCGCTGGGGGCGAGCCCGTGGCGCATCATCATGTCCCACATCGTGCCCAACAGCCTCGCCCCGATCCTCGTGGTCTCGACGATCAACCTCGGCGTCTTCATCGTCAGTGAGGCGACGCTGTCCTTCCTCGGCATCGGCCTCGTGCCACCGGCCGTGTCATGGGGGGTCGCCATCGACGAGGGGCTCGTCTTCCTGCGCAGCTACCCGCACATCCTCTTCTTCCCGAGCCTCTTCCTGAGTTTGTGCGTCCTCGCGTTCATCATGCTCGGCGACGCTGCCCGTGACGCATTCGACCCCAAGTCCCGGTGATGGACGATGAGACGACCGGATCAGACAG
>JAUNUZ010000337.1:0-2273 GCA_030537915.1 Micrococcales bacterium | reverse complement strand
CCACCCGGAGGCGCCGAGGCGCCGACGACGAGACCTATCGTCCGGGGCCCGACGGGCTGCTGCTGGAGGTCGAGGACCTGTACGTCGAGTTCCATACCGCCGATGGCGTCGCCAAAGCGATCAACGGCGTCGACCTCACCCTGCGCCAGGGCGAGACGCTCGCCCTGCTCGGAGAGTCGGGCTCCGGCAAGTCGGTCACGGCCCAGGCGATCATGGGCATCCTGGACATGCCACCGGCCCGCATCCCGCGGGGGGCGATCCGCTACTGCGGCACCGATCTGCTGCAGCTACCGGAGGATGTGCGGCGCAAGACGCGCGGGCCGCACATCGCGATGATCTTCCAGGACGCGCTGTCGTCGCTCAATCCGGTCTTCCCGGTCGGCTGGCAGATCGCGGAGATGTTCCGCGTGCACCGCGGGATGAACAAGGCCAACGCCTTGGCCGAGGCGGTGCGCCTCATGGAGCAGGTGCACATCCCCGCGGCCAAGGAGCGGGTGAAGGCCTATCCTCACCAGTTCTCCGGCGGGATGCGCCAGCGCATCATGATCGCCATGGCGATCGCGCTCGACCCGGCAGTCCTCATCGCCGACGAGCCGACCACCGCCCTCGACGTCACGGTCCAGGCCCAGATCATGAAGCTCCTGCAGGAGTTGCAGCACGAGCGACAGATGGGCCTCATCCTCATCACCCATGATCTGGGGGTCGTCGCCGACGTCGCGGACCGCATCGCGGTGATGTACGCGGGACGAATCATGGAGAAGGCCGACGTTTTCGAGCTCTACAAGCGCCCGGCGCACGCCTATACCAAAGGGCTCATCGACTCGATCCCGCGCCTGGACCACAAGGGTCAGACTCTGTATGCGATCGGCGGGCTGCCGCCGAACCTCATGCGGATCCCGACCGGGTGCGAGTTCAATCCAAGGTGCCGCTTCGCCCAGGAGATCTGCCGACGCGAGCGCCCGCAGCTGCTGGAGGTCCGTCCGGATCACCTGGCAGCGTGCCACTTCGCCGAAGAGGTCATGCAGGAGGCCCGGAATGCCTGAGAGCATCATCGAGGCACGTGACCTCGTCAAGTACTACCCGATCAAGGGCGGCGTCCTGCGACGAACAGTCGGTCACGTCAAGGCCGTCGACGGGGTGAGCTTCTCGCTACACAAGGGCGAGACGCTCGGAATCGTCGGCGAGTCCGGATGCGGCAAGTCCACCCTCGGGCGGCTCCTCATGCGGCTGGAGGACCCGACGAGCGGATCGGTCTCTTTCGACGGGGTCGACATGTACGCCCAGTCGGGGTCCGCGATGCGCAAGCTGCGTCGCGATATCCAGATTGTGTTCCAGGACCCCTACACCTCGCTCAACCCCCGCAAGACCGTCGGGGACATCATCGGTGAGCCCTTCGAGATCCACCCCGAGGTCGTCGGCAAGGGCGGGCGCAAGCGGGCCGTCCAGGAGCTCCTGGAGCTCGTGGGGCTGAACCCCGAACACATCAGTCGGTATCCCCACCAGTTCTCCGGCGGCCAGCGCCAGCGCATCGGTATCGCCCGGGGCATCGCACTGCGCCCCAAGGTCCTCGTCTGCGACGAGCCCGTCTCGGCACTCGACGTCTCGGTCCAGGCGCAGGTCGTCAATCTCATGGAGAAGCTGCAGGCCGAGATGGGGCTGTCCTACATCTTCATCGCCCACGACCTGTCCGTCGTCCGGCATATCTCCGATCGAGTCGCGGTCATGTATCTGGGCAAGATCGTCGAGTTGGGCACCGATGACGAGATCTACAGCCGTCCGACTCACCCCTACACCCAGGCGCTTCTCTCGGCAGTGCCGGTGCCGGACCCGACCCTGCGCGGCAAGCGCGAAGAGATCATCCTCACCGGCGACGTGCCCTCACCGGCGAATCCGCCGCCGGGCTGCCGCTTCCACACGCGGTGTTGGCGGGCGCAGGAGAAGTGCCATATCGACGTGCCGGAGCTCATCGTGCGACCCGACACCGCCGGTGGGCACCGTAGCGCCTGCCACTACGCCGAGATCCGGCGCGTGCTCGCGACAACGGATGTCATCGAGGATGAGAGCTTTCAGCCCGGCGCTCTGAGCGCGGCCGCCGGCGCCGTCAAGGATGGTGCCGTCGGCGTCAAGGAACGCATGGTCGAGGTGGTAGACGATCTCAAGGAGAGCGTCACCCATCGGGACGGCACGCAGGCGCCCCAGGAGCCCGACGGCTCAGGGATCTAGTCGGATCGCGAGACATGACGAGGGAGCCCCACCGCGGGTGGGGCTCCCTC
>JAUNUZ010000336.1 GCA_030537915.1 Micrococcales bacterium | reverse complement strand
CGGTTACGGCTCCAATTTCCAGGCGGGCCGGGTCTCTAACAACATCTACTTCAGCGCACTGGTGGAGACAGCCGCCTGGGGAGCCGAGCTGGCGGCCGCGCTAAACGGAAGCCATGAGCAGGGGCGCATTTACGTCGCCGAACCCATGGGTCCCTTCGAGGACGACCCGAACGTGACCAACAAGCGATTCCCAGGCAACCCCACGCAGTCCTACCGCACCCGCCACCCGCTGAGCGTCCTCGCCGAACTGACGAGCTGGCCAGCCCACACCCCTGAAGTGGTCAGCAGCATGCTGGACCACCTCGCGCAGCTGCGGGAGAAGGGTCTGGACGTCATCGAGGACTAGCGGATGCCGAAGCAGACGCGCAGGACGCACAGCCGGCGGCACTGGTCGGGTCTCGCCGAGGCAACTCGGATCCGGGTCAGTTCGGGTGGCGCTCCAACCACGAGCGGCGCTCCTGCAACACTCGACCGGCTCGCAGCACCAGGGCGTCCCGTCGGTGCCGGGCGCCGATCTGCAAGCCGACCGGACGGCCGTCGGCGGTGAATCCGGCGGGCACCGTGACGGCGGGCGCGTTGAGCATGTTGTAGGGGTAGGTGAGCAGCCAGTCGAGCAGCTGCTCGCGCAGCGACGTGCCGTCCAACCAGCTGGGGGCGAACTGGTCCAGCGGGAATGCGGCGCTTGCCAGGGTGGGGGTGAGCATCAGGTCGTAGTCGTTCATGAAGGTCGTCCAGGTGTCCCACATCTGGCCCCGGGCGAGGTCGGCGCGCCCGATGTCGACGGCCGTGGTCTGTTCGGCCTCGGTCATCAGGTCGATGAGCTTGTCGTCGACCTGGCCGCGATTGGCCTCCCAGTCCAGCATGTCGTGCTCGCTGGCGAAGCCGGGGACCCAGACCCCGTGCCACATGGGTACGGACAGGTTCTCCCACGCGGGGCCCGCCTCGGTGACGGCTAGTCCGGCGGCCGCGAGCTCGTCGACGGCCTGTCGGACGATCGTCGCGACCTCGGGGTCGACGTGGAAGTAGCCCCAGTCCGGGGAGTACGCGGCGCGCAGCCCGGACAGATCCCCGCTGATCGCCTCCGGGTATGAGGTCTCGACCCGCTCGATCGACAGCGGGTCGGCGTTGTGAGGGCCCGCGACGACGTCCAGCATGAGCGCCGCGTCCTCGACGGTGCGGGCGATCGGACCGTGGTAGGCCCAGTTGTAGTAACGGCCGCCCAGGATGGTCTGCGGGACGACGCCGACGGTGGGCTTCAGGCCGACCACCCCGCACATCGCCGACGGGATGCGCACCGACCCGGCGCCATCGCTGCCCTCGGCGATCGGCACCATCCCGTCAGCGACGGCCGCAGCAGACCCTCCGCTAGAGCCGCCGGCGGTGTGACCCGGCTTCCACGGGTTGTGCGTCGGGCCGTAGAGGTGGTTGTCGGTGCCTCCGTAGTAGCCCGATTCAGGGGTGTTGGTCTTGCCGAGGTAAAGGCCGCCCGCTGCCCTCATTCTCTCGACGATCGGGGCGTCATGATCTGCGATGTTGTCCTTGAGCGGAACCATCCCGAAGGTGGTCGGCTTGCCCTTGACCGTGGTCAGGTCCTTGATCGCGTACGGGACGCCGTGCAGCGGGCCGGTCTCGGCTCCCCCACGGCGGGCCTGCTCCAGCTTCTTCGCCTCGGCGCGCACCTCGTCCGGCTCGAACTGAGTGAAGGCGTTGATGCTCGGGTTCAGGGTCTCGACGCGAGCGATGAAGTGCTCTGCCACCTCCGATTCGCTGATCTGGTCATCGCGGATCATCCGGGCGATCTCGGTAGCGGGAGTCCAGTGCAGGTCTGTCATGACGTCTCCTCCTGGTAGGGGTCGAGTCCGCTCCACAATAGGAGGGCCCGACCTCGAGCAGTTCGGTCAACCGTGGCCCGAAGGGCCCAAGAGCGTCAGCGCCCCGTCGGTTTACCGTCTGAGCTCGGCCCTCCCGACCTGGTACGAGTCAGGGCCCTGGGCGCCGCTGTTGATGGTCTGGGGCATTATCGAGCCGGTCGTCGGTGGGCCGGAGCCCGGCCGCGCGGCTGGGATGGCGCTTCGCCGGTCGGTCCAGACTGGTCCGACGTCGCGGGAATGGGCAGGGTCACCGGGTTCGCACAGGTCACTGTGACGGGGATGTTGTCGTGCATCAGCCGCAGCGGGTCGCCCCCGCACAGACTGTAGGTCGTGGTGCGCGGGGTGACCTCGATGCTTAGGCGCCGTTCGCGCACGCACAGAGTGAGGGCCAGGCGGGTGATGCCGGCGGGTAGGCGGGGGGTGAAGGCCAGGATGCCGTCTCGTTCACGCAACCCGGCCAGCCCGGGGACGAGCGCGATCCAGGTTCCGGCCAGCGCCGCCACGTGCAGGCCGTCGCGAGTGTTGTGTTCGAGGTCGTTCAGGTCCATCAGCGCGGCTTCCGTCAGGTAGTCGTAGGCCAATTCCAGGTGGCCGGTTTCCGCGGCCAGCACCGCCTGGGTGCAGGCCGACAGGGATGAGTCGCGCACGGTGAGGGCTTCGTAATAGGAGAAGTTGCGGGACTTTTGGGCTGGGGTGAAGGCCTCACCGCGCAGGTGCATCGCGAGCACCAGGTCGGCCTGTTTGACGACCTGCTTGCGGTAGAGGTCGAAGTAGGGCACGTGCAGCAGCAGCGGGTACTGCTCGTCGGTCGTGCCGGCGAAGTCCCAGACCTCGTGGCTGGTGAACCCCTCGGCCTGGGGATGGACGCCCAGGTCGCGGTCGTAGGGGATGACCATGGACCGTGCCGCAACACGCCACGCCGCGACTTCCTCGGCGTCGATGCCGAGGCGACGGGCCTGGCCGGGGTGCCGCCCGGCGGCGTCGGCCGCGGAGGCGAGATTGTGCTGCGCCATGAGGTTGGTGTAGACGTTGTTGTCGGCCACCGCCGAGTACTCGTCCGGGCCGGTCACCCCGTCGATACGGAACCCGTGTCGCGCGTCGTAGTGTCCGAGCGATCGCCACAGCCGCGCCGTCTCGGCCAGCAGCTCCAGCCCGATGTCACGCTCGAACGATGCATCACCGGTGACGTCGAGGTAGCGCACCACCGCGTCGGCGATGTCGGCGCCGACGTGGAAGGCCGCTGTCCCGGCCGGCCAGTATCCGGAGCATTCGTGCCCCGCGATCGTGCGCCACGGGAACACCGCCCCGGCCAACCCGAGCTGGGCCGCCCGCTCGCGGGCCTGGGGAAGGATCGAGTGACGCCACCGCAGGGTGTCGCGCGCGACCTGCGGGGCGGTGTAAGTGAGCACGGGCAGCACGTAGGTT
>JAUNUZ010000335.1 GCA_030537915.1 Micrococcales bacterium | reverse complement strand
CCCACCTGGCCGAGATCGACGCGGCAATCGCCCGAGTCGGCGACGGCTGGAACGGTCGGTGCACCCGTTGTGACCAACCGATCCCACCGGAACGCCTCGCAGCCCGCCCCTGCGCGGATCGTTGCATCCGCTGCGCCGTCGCCGGATCAGGCCGCTGACGGCGCCGACCCCGGGGATGGAAAGAGAGCCCACCACGCGCTGGGGCAAGCAGAGTGCTTGCGTCACCACGACCGGAACGGTCAAGAACCCGCCTGCGCAATCCTGACTACGGAGGGGATGGGTGCCTCGACGACGCGTGCTCGCTCGACATAGCGGCAGAGGGCATTGACGGCCCGGAGCTGCTGCGGAGTGGCGACGGCCGCGTCAAGGAGCGCCGGTGAGCCGACGATCACGGCCAGCGCCTGAGCTCGGCTGATCGCGACATTGAGCCGATGCACGTCGTAGAGGAAACTCACGCCCCGAGGAGCCAGCTCGGCACAGGAGGACGCGAGCGAGTAGATGACAACGGGTGCCTGCCGCCCTTGGAACTTGTCAACCGTCCCCACCCGGACGTCATCGGGCAGCGCGTCGCGTAACCGGGCTACGTGCGCATTGAAGGGGGCTACGACGAGGACGTCGCTGCCGGTCAAGGCCCGCACCCTGCCCTCGTGGTCGCTGAACGTGCCCCCGATGAGGTCGGTGGTGATCTGCGCGACCCGGTGCGCCTCGATGTCGCTGTCCGCGCTGTCGCCCTCGTGTGGGCAGGGCACCCAGAGCAGCCCAGAGCCGGTCACCTCTGCCGGCGCGTCGATCCGCTGGCGCTCGCGACCAGGCGCCGACAGCAGTCGTTCCTCATACGACAGCTCGGAGACGAACGCGGCCAGGTCGGGATGCATGCGCCAGGTCCGGTCGAGGAAGACGCCTCGATCGGCCGGGATCGTGTCGTGGCCGGCGAGGAGGTGCTCGAGGGCGGAGACCTCACCGCCGTCGGGGTGGGCGGCCTGGGTCGGCTGAGTCAGCTGCTGCGGGTCCCCGAGCAGCACGATCCCGTGGCGGGCTGCCGGAGCGACCGCGAGCGCGTTGGCCAGCGAGAACTGCCCCGCCTCGTCGATGACGAGCACGTCAACACTGGCCTCCATCTCCTGGCGGGCCCACAGCCACGCGGTCCCGCCGACGAGGCGGGTCTCGCCCGCGGCGACGCCCTGGGCAACGCGGCCGTTATCCGCGACCTCGACGACAAGCTCTGCGGTCTTGCTGGGCGAGTGGCCCGAAGGGGCGGCCTCAGCGGTCGGGTTCGGCGTGCTGCAATTCCTAGCCTTGAACTGCTGCGTGTCCGGGTGCTGCGCGGCAGCATCGGCACCGTCGGCCTGCGGTTGCTGCGCCTCGAGACGGACGATGACACCACCCCCGCGGTCGCCAGCCGTCTTGTGCCAGGCCGGTCGGCCCACCGCCTGGATGAGATTGAGGATGACCGAGTGCGAGAGCGCGGTGACGCCGACGCTACGTCCGTCATCGAGCAACAAGCGGATGAGTCGGGCGGCTGCGGTCGTCTTGCCGGTCCCCGGCGGACCCTGCACCGCCAGCACCTGCCCGTCCAGTCCCCTACCCACCCGGACGACGACGTCAGTCGCGCTCTCCCCCTGTCGCGGGGTCAGATCCGCCGCCGATGGCACCGCGGGCTCGAGTAGCGCGGTCGCCATGGTAGCGCCGCCCTCGAGCAGCGCCCGCGCCGTCCGCTGGATCGACCCGCGCAACTCCTCGTCACGCACCGGGCCGGCGACGCCCACGCCGCGGGGTCGCGGTGGCTCGCCCCTGCGGACCCCCCGCCGGAACTCGACCCAGCCCGCGACGGGGTCGACAGCGTGCAGTTGGCCGACCGACTCCAGCGTGTCGACATCGGGCAGGCTGTCACCGCGCCGGCCCGTGTAGTCCTGCGTCGGCATCGGATACTTCCAGATCCGCGAGGACGGCCTACCGCGGCGATCGAGGATGTCCCCGACGTGCTCCGGTTCGCCGAGGTCACCCAGGGACTTGGGGTCGGCGACGAGCTCCTCGGTGAGCAGTCCGCCGAATCGGAAGTACTCCCACCAGGCTGGCCTCGCCTCACGTCGATGCCAGCCCACGCAGGCGGCAAGCAGCGGCTGCCCAAGTGCGCGCAGCCGGGTAGCGAGCTCCTCCTCGACGACCTCCTGATCGACCCTCCCGACCTCACCCGCCGGCTTGACGTCCGTCCCGGCGAGCTCGCCGGACTGCCTCGACGGACGGGTCAGCTCGTGGCCCAGCGCCACGAGTTCGGCGCGCCGCTCCTCGAGCCAATCGTGCAACGCGAGCGTGGAGAGCACGTCCAGGCGGTTGTAATCCTCGATGGAGTCGAGGATGGCCCGTTCTCCGCTGAGCATCCAGCGTTCGTATTCGACGATCGAGCTCAGCGCATCCCCTACCTCTGACCCGGCGGCCGTGCGCGTGTGCTGCCAGTAGAAGGCCTCGAGCTTCTTGATCGAGTACGACGGCTTGCTGATCCGCACACCCTGGCGAACGACGGCGTACAGGTCGACGAGGGCCTCACCCCGCAGGAGTTCATCGAGCTCGGCCTCACGGGTCCCGTAGCGGGCCGTCATCCGCGTGAGCGCGCTCCGCTCGTAGGCCGCGTAGTGGTAAACGTGCATGCCCGGGCTAGCCCGGCGCCGCGCGAGGAGGTCGTCGATGAGGCGTTCGGTCAGGCGCTTCTCCGCATCGTCGTCGTGCGCCCACCGCGATACGAACGCGCCCGAGCGGTCGCACAATCCGGCGAGGTATTCGATGCCGCGGCCGCCCGCAGCCCACGGGTTGCCCTCGAAATCGAGGTAGACATCCGCGGGATCCGGCACCGGCAGGAGGCCCAGCCCGAGGTGCGGCGCCGGGTCGAGCAGATCGTAGGCGGGCTCCCCGGAGGTCCGCTCCGCCAGTTGCAGCCTCGCCTGATGCGTTACGGCGCGGGCTGTCCCCGGGGACAGCACCCCGGCCAGTTCAGCGGGCCCCAGCCCGGCGAGCTGAGCCAGGGTCCGCACCCCCGCCCGATGCAGGGCCGCCCGGTGGTCACGGCGGATGCCGGCCACTCGACCTATGTCGTCGCGTTCGTCCCACTCCGCCTCGCAGTGCGGCGACCAGCGGCACTGCCGGCAGTAGGAGTTCGGTGCCGAGACGGTCGGCTCCCCGCAGGAGATCGCAGCCTCCAGCCGCTCCGCGACGCGACGCGCGTAGGCCTGCACGTCGCGAGGAGCCCACGCGTGCTCCTCACGGTCACCTGTGACGACGACGAGTCGCTGCGGGGGGACCCCTTGCACCCGAGTGA
>JAUNUZ010000334.1:3066-3311 GCA_030537915.1 Micrococcales bacterium | reverse complement strand
GCGGATCGAAGGATGTCTCGTCTGCTCAAGTGAGGGGGCGCCCCGGCTCACGTGAGAGGCATCGCCGGGACGGGACAGGGACCGCCTCGCCATCACCGCCCCGGCCGGGAGACACTTTGGGTATGACTCAGATACCGGCCGAGCCTCCTGTCGACGTCCCCTCGCTCACTCACGATCAGTTGCCCGACGGTGCGGTGATCGTCGACGTCCGCGAGGACGGGGAGTGGGTCCAGGGCCGCGCGCCG
>JAUNUZ010000334.1:0-3056 GCA_030537915.1 Micrococcales bacterium | reverse complement strand
CCACCCACATCCCGCTCGGCGAGCTCGAGTCGCGGCGCGGCGAACTTCCGCAGGAGCGGCCGATCGTCGTCGCGTGTCGTAGCGGCGCTCGGTCCGCGCGCGCCGTGGCGTTCCTGCGCGGGCAGGGCTACGACGCGTTCAACCTGACCGGGGGGATGCTCGCGTGGCAGCAGGGCTCCCGGCCGATGAGTCACGACGGGCCGGGGGCGCCCTCCGTCGCCTGAGCCCCGTTGCGCCGGCGCCGGTGGGCTCTGCACCCGTGAAGAACGCGCTAGGTGAGAGCGATCTGTCGCCTCCCCCCTAGCGCGGCTCGCAGGGGCGCTACTTCTTAGGCGAACCGCTGCTGGAGCTTTTGCAGGCTCTCGCTGATGCCCTTGGCGTTCGTCGCGGGCACCTTGAGTCGCTCGAGTACCGGGGCCATAGCCGAGGGACGGTAGTCGAAGACCTCGGTGACCTGGGTTGTTCCATCGTCCTGCGGCTCGAGCTCCCAGCGCCAACGATGCTTTCCAGGGTGCTGCCATTCGACGACACGGTCGGGGACGACGTCGGTGGCGACGCTCGTGATGGCGTAGGGGACGCCATGCAGCTTCATCCCGACGCGGAACTTGTCGCCGGTGCGGAGCTCGCGCGGCCCGATGACCTCGGACTTCACGGTGCCGGAACCGTCGACCTCGTGGTGGCGGTGGGGGTTGACGAGGATCTCGAAGAGCTCGTGGGCGTCCGCCTTGATGTGCGCGCGACGGGCCACCTGGCGGGGTCCGCGGTCGACGCTTTCAATGGGATCAGTCATGCCCTCACCCTATGGCCTCCTGTTTGCGAGGATTCTATCCGGCCATCTTGCGAAACCTGTAGATGCAACTAGCCACGGAGATCGAAACTCCTCGCGAGGATTCTCTGCGCGCCTCTGCGACAAGGACTAGACACCCGAATACCCTGCTAGGCGTGGACCCGATTCGTAATCCCTATGCGCCCGGTGCCGGGCAGCGCCCGCCGGAGCTGGCCGGCCGAGACGAGCAGTTGCGCACGTTCGAAGTCGTGTTGGAGCGGATCTCGCGGGGGCGCCCGGAGCGCTCGATCGTGCTCACGGGCCTGCGCGGGGTCGGCAAGACGGTGCTGCTCAACGCGCTGCGTGGGACGGCCGTGCGGGCGAGCTGGGGGTCGGGCAAGTTCGAGGCGCGCCCCGATCAGGGGTTGCGGCGGCCGATGAGCGCGGCCCTGCATGTGGCGGTCCGCGAGCTCGGGCACCCACAGCCGGACGAGGTCGACCAAGTGCTCGGGGTCATCAAGGCGTTTGCGCTGCGAGATGCGCCGGCGAACGCGAAGCTGCGCGAGAAGTGGCAGCCCGGCATCGACGCCCCGGCCGTGTCGGGACGGGCCGACTCCGGTGACATCGAGATTGATCTCGTCGAACTGCTCACGGACGTAGGCGGATTGGCCGCCGACGTCGGCAAGGGCGTGGCGATCTTCATCGACGAGATGCAGGACCTCGGCGCAGCCGACATCTCGGCGCTCTGCGCGGCGTGCCACGAGATCAGCCAGAACGGGCTGCCGGTCATCGTCGTCGGAGCGGGCCTGCCGCATCTACCTGCGGTGCTCTCGGCGTCGAAGTCCTACAGCGAGCGGCTGTTCCGCTACACCCGCATCGACCGCCTCGACCGCGAGTCGGCCGAGCTGGCGCTGCAGTCCCCTGCGCGGGACGAGGAGGGCGAGTGGGACGAGGCCGCGCTCGAGGCGATGTACGTGGCCACGGGCGGCTACCCCTACTTCATCCAGGCCTACGGCAAGGTCGCCTGGGACGTTGCGCCGCGGTCACCGATCACCGCGCAGGACGTGACGGTCGCGGGGCCGGAGGCGGAGGAAGAGCTGGGCCTGGGCTTCTTCGGGTCGCGCTACGAGCGGGCGACACCCGGCGAGCGCGAATACCTGCGAACGATGGCCGACGTGGCGGCGGAGTTGTTCGCGGCCGGTGAGGAAATGGATGAATCCGAGTCCGTGCCGACCGCCTCCGTGGCCAAGTACCTCGGACGTCGACCCCAGTCGTTGTCGCCGGCCCGGGACGGGTTGCTGAAGAAGGGGCTCATCTATTCCGGTGAGCGCGGGCGCATCGCCTTCACGGTGCCGCACTTCGGCAAGTACCTACGGGCATCCGCGTAGTCGCGTTGTTCTGTCTCAGAATGGCCGCCCAGAACGGGTCTCAGAATCCTCGTTCGATGCGGGAGCCAGTCTCAGATTCGCTGACACCGGAGATTGTTTGTGTCAGCGGCAAGTGAATTTGAGGCTCTACCGCCCCTGCCGCTCAGGGGATGGGGGTAGCCCTTGCCTTGGTTGCCCCGCCGGACCAGAGTGAACCTACGCAGCGTGCACACCGGTCGAAGGGAAACGAAGTGGCTGTTCGATCAGTCGCCTGGGACAGCGGGCCTGCGATCCCCGGAACTGTCTTCCGTCACATGATCACGGGCGAGGACACGGAAGGACGTTTCTCCGCGCAATCAGCCGTGCTCGGCCCTCGCGAACTCGTGATGCCGCACAGCCATCAGAACGAAGATGAGTTCACATTCGTCTACCGGGGACGGATAGGCGGCTTGGTCGGCGGGGAAGAGGTGGAGGTCGAGGAAGGTGGATTTTTCTTCAAGCCTCGCGGCCTCGTGCACGCACTGTGGAATCCCACGGATCATCCGGTCGTGGTCTTCGAGTTCATCAGCCCTGCGGGCTTCGAGCACTTCTTCGAGGAAATGGGCGCCCTTACCCAGGCAGATCCGAAGGCCATGTACGAGATTGCTCAGCGGTATGGCCAACAGCCACGCCCGGACCTAGTCACCGAACTGGCGGCACGCCACGGCGTCCACCTCTAGGCCAGATGTCCGCGTCATCCTGCCGATGCCCGGTCCCGCCGGGGAGGAGCAGATGATGAAGGATCTGCGCGACCAGGCGGCCTGCTTTTGGACCGGTTCACGCTCGTGCAAGTCGTCCAGCGGGTCAGCCCAGGGCCAGGTCTCGATGCCTGACGGCCCACAGCCCGAGGCTGACGGTGAGCGCGAAGACGGCCGCCCGCGCCA
>JAUNUZ010000333.1 GCA_030537915.1 Micrococcales bacterium | reverse complement strand
CAACGATGAGAGCATCCGCGGCATTACCAACCGTCTCTACGGCGGCGGCAGCGAGCACCGCCTGCAGCAGGAGATGCTCCTGGGCATGGGCGGCGTCAAGGCGCTGCGGCTCTACTCCCGCCTCACCGGTGCCCCCGAGCCCGACGTCTACCACGCCAACGAGGGGCACGCCGGCTTCCTAGGCGTTGAGCGCATCAGCGACCTCGTGACGAACCGCGGGCTGACCTTCGGCGAGGCCGTCTGCACAGTGCGCGCCGGCAGCGTGTTCACGACCCACACCCCGGTCCCGGCCGGCATCGACCGCTTCGGCGCGGACCTGATGAAGCACTACTTCGGCGGCGACTGCGAGTTGCCCGGGGTGCCCCTGGAGCGGCTCCTCGAGCTTGGCGCAGAGAGCTACGAGGGCGGCTCCGGCGGGATCTTCAACATGGCGATGCTCGGGCTGCGGCTCGCGCAGCGCGCGAACGGCGTAGCCAAGCTGCACGGGGTCGTCAGCCGGGAGATGTTCAACCCGCTGTGGCCCGGATTCGACGCCGAGGAGGTGCCGATCACCAGCGTGACCAACGGCGTGCACGGCCCGACGTGGGTCGATGAGCGCGTCTTCTCCCTGACCGAGCGGTTCGCCGGCACCGACGAGCCGCATGTGGACCAGATCCCCACCGTCGTCGAGCAGGTCCCGACCGCCGACATCTGGTCCCTCAAGCGTGAGCTGCGCGCTCAGCTCGTGGCGATGGTGCGCCAGCGGATGCGCGAATCCTGGCTCAATCGGGGCGCGAGCGCGGCCGAGCTCGGGTGGACCCAGTCGATCCTCAGCGCGGATGCCTTGACGATCGGCTTCGCTCGCCGCGCGGCGACCTACAAGCGCCTCACGCTCATGCTCGAGGACCCCGACCGCTTCAAGCGGCTGTTGCTCGACACGGACAAGCCGGTCCAGATGATCATCGCCGGCAAGTCGCACCCTGCCGACGACATGGGCAAGAGCCTCATTCAGCAGATGGTGAAGTTCACCGACGACCCGGCGATCCGGCACCGCATCGCGTTCCTGCCGAACTACGACATCGGCATGGCTCGCACGCTCTACCCCGGGTGTGATGTGTGGCTGAACAACCCGCTGCGTCCCATGGAGGCGTGCGGTACCTCTGGCATGAAGGCCGCGCTCAACGGCGGGCTGAACCTGTCGATCCTCGACGGCTGGTGGGACGAATGGTTCGATGGGGAGAACGGATGGTCGATTCCGACGGCCGACGGAGTCTTCGATATCGAGCGGCGGGACACCCTGGAGGCCTCCGCGCTCTACGACCTCATCGAGAACAACGTCGTCCCGCGCTTCTACGACCGGGACGCCGACAAGATCCCGCAGCGCTGGGTCGCGATGATGCGCCACACGCTCTCGACGCTGGCCCCCAAGGCGCTCGCGAGCCGTATGGTGCAGGAGTACACCCGGCGCCTCTACACGCCTGCCGCGCAGTCGGGCTGGGCCATCAAGGCGGACGATTTCGCCCAGGCCAGGGATCTGGCGGCCTACGAGGCGCAGGTGCGCGACCAGTGGCGCCACGTGCGTGTCGATCACGTCGAGAGCTCCGGCATCTCGGCCTCCCCGCAGATCGGGGAGCGCCTGCACGTGCGCGGCTTCGTTTCCCTGGGCACGCTCAAGCCCGAGCAGGTCCGGGTCCAGACGATCTACGGGCACGTCGCCGAGAACGACGACCTGTCCGACACCGTCACCGAGGACCTGGCTTTCGCCGAGAGCTTCGAGGGCGGACGCCACTCCTTCGAATCCGAGCTGGCTCTGCGCCGCACGGGATCGATGGGCTATTCGATGCGGGTCGTGCCTAAGCACCCCGGGCTGTCCAATGTGGCCGAGCTGGGGCTCGTCGCCAACGCCTGAACGCTCCCGGCCGGCTCGCCTGGGGGGCACGCAACTCGAAGGCTGGCGTTTCGACGCAGGATCAGCGCCGTAGTGCTGATGCTCGGCCGAGACGTCAGCCTTCGTCGTTGCGGGAGGAGACGTAGAGGGTCGGTGTAGGCCACCATCTCAGTGGGAGGTGCGCGTGCTAGAGCCGAGGCGGTTACAGATCCTGGCGACCCTCGCGGCCGAACGCACGATGACCGCGACCGCGGCGAGGCTGCACCTGACGACGTCGGCAGTGAGTCAGCAGATCGCCCTGCTCGAGCGCGAGGTCGGGCTGCCGCTGCTCGTGCGCAGCGGTCGAACGGTCTCGCTCAACGAGGCGGGGTACGCCCTCGTCGGGCACTACCGGGTCATCGCCGACGCGATCGATGCGGCCGAGGCGCACCTGCGGACCTTCGATAGTGACGTGCGGGGAACGATCGCCCTCAGCACGTTTCCGAGTTTTTGCAGCACGATCCTGCCCGACGCCCTCATGGCGCTACGGCGCGCCTATCCCGATCTGCACACGACTGTGCGCGACCAGGAGCCGGTTGAGAGCGTCACGCAGCTGCGGACCGGCGCCATCGACGTCGCCGTCGTCGACGACCTTCGCGACACCACTGTGGATGGCCTGGTCTCGACGGTGCTTGCGTACGACGAGATCGTCCTGTGCCTGCCGCCGGGCGCAGACGTGGCCATCGGCCCCGTGCCACTCATCGCGTACGCGCAGGCACCGTGGATCCTGGACTCCGACAGTGCATTCGCGGACCACGTGCAGGCCCTGTGTCGGAAGGCGGGCTTCCAGCCCCGCGTCGTGGCGAATTGCAGCAACCTCGTCGCCTCCCTCGGACTCGTCCGAGCGGGATACGGGGTCGCGCTCATGAGTGAGTTGAACCTCGGGCCCGCGACCCATGACCTCGTCATTCGCAGGGTCGATCCAGCATGCGGTCGCCAGATCCTCGTCCTCACCCGGGCCACGAGCCAGCAGGCGCCGTCCGTGCACGCCGTCATCCGGGCCCTGCGCCGCGCCACGCTCGCACGCTACGGGTATGGGGAGCCTGCCGCAGGAGTGCGGTCAAGCGGTCACAACAAGGCCGGTCCCGGCGGTCGTTAAGCTGGGCTGAACTGCCAGTCCACATTGTCGAGATAGACGCGGCCGTAGCGCTCTTCCTATAATTACAGCCGGAGCAAGAACTGGCGGAGGCGATATTGCCCCTATCTTGTCCAACGCAGTGACTCACTTTCCTCTGTTCGCGCGAGGACGCGCCCTGGGGGAGCCTGCGTCGCGCACCCGGTGAGGGTGTGACTGAGCGACGAACACATATCCACGCGCAGGAGACCGCGCACGTCAGATGGGACAAGGGTGTCACGGGACATGAGCAGCAGCATCGAGAGAGAAGACAGCAGGCCGCGCGCTGAGGGCCCA
>JAUNUZ010000332.1:242-3350 GCA_030537915.1 Micrococcales bacterium | reverse complement strand
CGCCTCGGCGAGGATCGCGATGGCGAAGGCGACGCTCGACTGGACAATGACGATGCTGCCGACATTCGGCAGGACGTGTCGCCACGCGATCGACAGTGGCCGCCGCCCGGCGGCACGAGCCGCGAGGACGTACTCGCTCGAAAGCACCTGTAGCGCCCCGGCGCGGACGACTCGCGCGAATGTCGGGATGCTCGCGATGCCGATCGCGATCATGGCAGTCAGCGTGCTGCCACCGAACACGGCGCTGAACATGATGGCAAGCAGAAGCGCGGGGAAGGCAAGGAGGATGTCGCAGGCGCGCATGACGAGAGTCCCGGGCCACGGCCGGGTCATCGCGGCGAAGATCCCCAGCGGCACACCGATGAGCGCTGCGACGCCCACCGCGACAACCCCCACAAAGAGCGTCGTGCGCGCTCCGTGGAGGATCCGGCTCAGCACGTCGCGACCGAATCGATCGGTACCGAGCCAGTGTTCGGCGCTGACGCGCTGCAGTCGGGCGGTCGCATCGACGAACGTCGGGTCGTACGGCGTCCACACATAGGACAGCAGCGCCGCCGCGACGACGAGGCCGACAAGGCCCGCCCCCACCAGCAGGCTCGCATTCAGGCGGCCGGATCGCGGATGCGGCTGACCGCCGGTGTCGGCGGTGGAGGCGGGTCCAGGGCCGGTGGCCGCCGCGCCAGGAGGGGGTATGGCCGGGACACCCATCGGCTGGTCGGTCATCGCGCGCCACCAGCGCGCATCCGAGGGTCGATCGCAACGTAGATGACGTCGACGACCATATTCACGAGCAGCACGGCCAGCACAAGAAGCATGACGACGTCCTGAACGACGATAAGGTCGCGATTGGCGACCGAATCCAGCAGCAGGCTGCCCAGCCCGGGGATGACGAAAACCCGCTCGACGACGACGGCGCCGATGAGCAGGGTGGCGAGCTGCAAGGCCAGGACTGTGACGACGGGGACCGAGGCGTTGCGCATCCCGTGTCGCCAAAGCGCCCGCATCGGTAGCAGCCCCTTGGCCCGAGCGGTTCGGATGTAGTCCTCACGCATCACGTCGAGGATCGCGCTACGCACATAGCGCGTCAGCACCGCCGACTGCACGAGGCCCAGGGACACCGCGGGAAGGACGAGTTGTTTGAGGAACATCACCGGATCGTTGGCCGGCGGGGTCCACCCGTTCGCCGGTAGCCAGCGCAGCGACACGGCGAAGACGGTGATGAGCAGGAGCCCGGCGAGGAAGGAGGGAATCGCAACGCCGATCTGCGAGAGCGCCGAGAGCAGCAGGCCCGAGAGCTGGCGATGCCGGACGGCCATGACGGTCCCCAGCGGTAACGCCAGGACGATCGCGATGACCATCGCCGTGCCGACGAGCCAGAGGGTAACGGCGAGCCGGTCGGCTATTTGCGGCCCGATGAGCGCGCGAGAGATGTAGCTCGTGCCGAGGTCGAAGCGCACCAGGCCGCCCACCCAGTCCAGGTAGCGCACGATGAGAGGCTGGTCCAGCCCGTAGTCGGCCCGCAGGCGGGCGACCGCGTCCTCCGAGGCGTTGACCCCGAGCGCCACCCGAGCGGGATCGCCGGGCAGCACCTGCATGAAGGCGAAGACGAGGCCTGAGCTGACGAGCAGGCTCACCACGAGGATGACCGCCCGGCGAGCGAGGAGCACTGCCATCACGCCCCCGCTAAGAGCGGCGCAGCGCGGTCAGGTCGAAGGATTCGGTGATGGCGTTCTTGGGGAGCCCCGTGATCGAGGCGTCGGCGACCATGAGGTTGGGTAGGAGGAAGAGCCAGTCGCTCGCCGCATCCTGCGAGATGAGCCGCGCAGCCTTCCTCATGTTGTCCTTCTGCGCGGCCTCGTCACCGGTGTCTGCCGCGGCGAGCAGCTTCGTCAGCTCAGGGTTCTTGTAGTGGATGTAGTAGTCAGGGTTACCGAAGACGGCGGGCAGGTCGCGCGGTTCGACGTGGGCGATGATCGACATGTCGTAGTCACTGCCCTTGAACACGGTTGTCAGCCACGCAGCCGGGAACTCCAGCTGGTCGAGGCTCACCTTGAAGCCGGCCTGCTCAAGCTGGCTCTTGACGACCTGACCACAGGCGGTCGCGTACGGCAGCGAGGGCAGGCGGAGGCGGACCACCGGGTTGGGGGTGCCGACGGAGGCGAGCAGCGACTTGGCCTTGGCCAGGTCGAAGGGCGCGATACCGGTGAGATCCTCGTACCACGGGTCGGTCGGCGGGACCATGCTGCCGATGAGGGTTCCGCGCCCGGCCCAGCAGGTGTCCAGGAGCGCCTTGTGGTCGATCGCGGATCGTGCGGCCTGACGCACCTTGACGTCGTTGAACGGCGCTCTGGCGTTATTCATCGAGAGGACGACTTCGGCGTTCGTCGTGCCCTCGATGATCTGATACTTGGGATTGCCCTCGAACTGCGCGAGCGTGTCCGGAGCCTGGACCGTCGAGACGACGTCGATCGTGCCGGTGAGCAGCGCATTGTTGAGCGCAGTCGGGTCCTTGAAGTAGGCGAGCTTGACGCTGTCGAAGTAGGGCTTGGCGCCCCAGTAGTTGTCGTTGCGCTTGAGCGTCAGAGAGTCGCCGCGGTTCCAGGAGTCGAGTGTGTAGGGCCCGGTCCCGACGGTCTGCGTGGCGAGCTTGTCGACTCCCGACTGCGAGAACATCGCACCGATGCGGGTAGTCATCCGGAAGAGCCAGTCGTTGCTGGGCTTGCTCAGCGTCACCTCCAGCCGTGTCGGTGAGACCGCCTTGACCTCAGAGACGACGTCCATCGCTTTGGCCAGCGAAGTCGTCCAATCCTTCTTCACCCGGTTGATCGAGAAGGCCGCGTCCTCGGCGTCGAAGGAGTCGCCGTTGGTGAACTTCGCGTTGGGTACGAGCTCGAATGAGTAGGTCTTGCGGTCGGGCGAGACCGTCCATGACGTAGCCAACGACGGCTGGATCTGTCCCGCTCCGTCCATCATCACGAGTCCCTGGTAGACGTTCGTCAGCAGCGCCTGCGGGATCGCCGCGCCGTCAGAGGTCGTGAAATCCAGGCTGGCGGGCTCGGCGACCATGCCGACCCGCAAGGCTCCGCCCGCGCTGCCAGTCGAGCCCGA
>JAUNUZ010000332.1:0-232 GCA_030537915.1 Micrococcales bacterium | reverse complement strand
CCCCGCGCCTTGGCCCGGTGTGCTCGAACCGGCCGAGCACCCGCTTACGCCCAGGGCCACAACGAGACCGACAGCGCAGATCGCGACGAATGAAGATCGCACCGCTCGGGGGGTGGCGCTAGCGGATGCGGCGGTGCGGTCCTGAGACATCGGGGCCTCCATCGAGGTCGGCAGACATGATCGAGATGGGCTGTGTCGGAGCAGACCAGGCGCCGTCCACGGCGTCGTGATT
>JAUNUZ010000331.1 GCA_030537915.1 Micrococcales bacterium | reverse complement strand
CTGGGCCTGAGGGGTGCTGCCGCTAGGGTGTCGCCATCCTCGACCACTGGAGCGGAAGGTGTCCCGTGTCCTCACGTGCTAGGAGTTTGGGGTCTGCCGTGGTGCTGGCCCTCGGCCTGACCGCCACGGGGCTCGCTCCCGCGGGCGCCGGGCCCGTTGCCGATCCCTACCCCCTTCCTTCGCCGAACCCGGACAAGGCGCCTCGTGCGGTCCTGGGCTCGGGCCACCAGCCCGCCCCCGGCTCGAGGCTCTCCTCGCACAGTCGCGGCCTACTGGCCTCCGCGGAGGCCACGGGCCGCAAAAGCGTCACCATCATGGCGCTGACGGCGCCTGGCGCGACCGCGCGCGTGGCCGGGCGCCTGCGCGCTCTGGGGGGCACAGTCGGCTACCGGCACGACAAGGTCGGGTACGTCCGCGCCAGCGTCCCGACCGCCAAGGTGCTCGCCGCCGCCCGAGTAGCTGGAGTTCAGGCCATGGACCTCGACGAAACCGTCGCCACGCCCGACCCGCAGGTCGGCACCGCGCGCGCGGCGACGGGCGGCTCCGGGCCGTGGACCGGGCCTGGGCGCAAGACCCCAGCGGTCAACCCCTATCTGCCGACCAACGAGACCGGCGCGGTCGCCTTCAAGAAGGCCAACCCCAGCTTCGACGGGCGCGACGTGACGATCGGCGTCCTGGACACCGGAGTCGATCTGGCCCAGCCGGCCCTGCAGACGACGAGCACGGGGGAACGCAAGATCATCGACTGGTTCAGCGCCACCGATCCGCTCCTGGAGGGCGACGGCACCTGGCGGCCCATGCTCTCGCGGGTCAAGGGCCCGAAGGCCGAGTACGGTGGTGCCGCCTGGCGGCTGCCGGCCGGCGCCGGCGCGGACTACGCGATGAACGTCTTCCGCGAGTCCGTGACCGCCGGCGAGGGGGACTACAAGGGCGACGTCAACCGCGACGGCGACACGACCGACGTGTGGGGCGTCCTCTACGACTACGCGACGAACGACGTCTGGGTCGACCTCAACCAGAACCACGACTTCACCGACGAAACGCCCATGCGGCCCTACCGCGAGAAGTTCCAGGTCGGGCACTTCGGCACCGACAACCCCAAAACGGCGGTCGTCGAGCAGGTGCCCTTCACCGTCGAATTCCGCAAGGACGTCGACCTCACGCCTGCGGGTCTCGCCGGCAAGACCGCGGACTTCGTCAACATCGGGATCGTGTCCGGATCGCACGGCACGCACGTCGCCGGAATCGCGGCGGGGCACAAGCTCTTCGGATCCATGGACGGGGCCGCCCCGGGGGCCAGGATCGTCTCGGCCAAGGCCTGCCTCCTGGCGGGGGGATGCACGTCCGTCGCGCTGTCCGAGGGGATGATCGAGCTCGTCGCGAACCGTAAGGTCGACGTCGTCAACCTGTCGATCGGCGGCCTGCCTGCTCACAACGACGGCGACAACGTCCGGGCCAGGCTCTACGACCGGCTCATCGACACCTACGGCGTGCAGATGTTCGTCTCCGCGGGCAACGAGGGCCCCGGCGTCAACACGATCGGGGACCCCTCGGTGGCCCCGTCGGTCGTCTCCGTCGGCGCGGCGGCCTCTAAGAACACCTGGAAGGCGAACTACGGCGCGGACGTCACGGCCCCGCTGTGGGTACAGAACTATTCGTCGCGGGGCCCGGCGGAGGACGGCGGCTTCAAGCCGAACCTCCTCGCGCCCGGCTCGGCGATCTCCACGATCCCCTCGTGGGCCGTCGCGCCGAGCCTTCCGACGGTCAGCTACAAGCTTCCGCCGGGATACGCGATGTTCAACGGGACGTCGATGGCCGCTCCCGAGGCTACGGGGGCAGCGGCCCTGCTCCTCTCGGGCGCTCGGGCCGGTGACGAGTCGGTGCTCCCCCGGCAACTGCGCGAATCGCTCTACACGACGTCGAAGTTCATCCCGGGACTCGCGGTCGCTGCGCAGGGCACGGGGATGATGGACATCGTCGGCGCGTGGGAGCTACTCAAGAAGGGGCCTGCGGTCGACGGGCGCTACACGGTGTCCGCGCCGGTGTGCACGCCGCTGTCCGACCTCCTGGTGACCAAGGATCGCGGCCGCGGGCTCTACAACCGGTGTTCGCCGACGGTGGGCGGGCTCAACGACGGCCAGCGGGGCACTGCTGCGGTGACGGTCACGCGCACCGCGGGTGCCGCCGGGGCGAGCGAGCACGAGTTGCGCTGGGTCGGCAACGACGGCACGTTCTCCTCTTCGACCCAGGTCGACCTGCCGCTGGGCAAGGCCGTTCAGGTGCCGGTGCGGGTGCGGCCGCGCGGCAAGGGTCTGCACTCGGCCTACCTCGCGATCGACTCGCCCGCGACGCCGCTCGTCGACGCGCGGATGATGGCCGCGGTCGTCGTCTCCTCCGATCTGTCGAAGGCGCCCTTCACACAGTCCTTCGGCGGGTCCGTCGAGCGGGTGCGCACCGTAAGCCACTTCGTCGACGTGCCCAAGGGGACCAAGAGCCTGCAGGTTGACCTGTCGGGGATCGCTGCCGGTGCCCAGGTGCGGTGGACCGCGATCAACCCGTGGGGCGTCCCGATCGAGTCCCCGACGGCGAAGGTGTCGTGCTACACCAACGACTCCTCCGATCCCAAGGCCTGCAACGCCGTCTCGCGCTCGTATACCGACCCCGAACCGGGCGTCTGGGAGCTGCAGGTCGAGGCCAAGCGAACGACTCCGACGATGCGCAACAACTACCGGCTTGCGGTTTCGGCGCAGGGCGTCGAGGTGACCCCGGCGACGCAGACGATGGCGGCGCCGCTGGGTCGTCCCGTGCCCGTGACGTGGGGTGTGCGCAACACCCTGGGCGACGTGATCGTGCAGGGTCAGGGCGGCCCGCTCGGGTCGGCCAAGCAGGCGCGTCCGACGATCCGCAACGGTGAGAAGCAGACCTACGAGGTCGTCGTGCCTGCCGGTGCTACGGCCCTGGAGGCATCGATCGGCAAGACCAGCGATTTGTCGGCCGACCTCGACCTCTCCGTCTACAACGCTGCCGGAGAGATCGTCGGGCTGTCCGGCAAGGGCGACTCCGAGGAGTCGGTGCGGATTCCCGCACCGCCGGCCGGGACCTACACCGTGCAGGTCGACGCCTACTCGGTGCCGGACCAGGCGGGCACGCAGTACGACTACCTCGACATGTTCACGAGCCCGTCCCTGGGCGCCGTGGCCGTCGAGCCCGTCGCACTGCCGCTGGCAAGCGGTGCGCAGGGCTCGATCTCTGGAGTTGTCACCGTCAAGGCGGCGGCCGCAGCCGGGCGCAGCCTCGTCGGCGACATGTTCGTCGTGAGCGACGTGGGCGCGGTGCTTGGACGCGGCCGGATCATCG
>JAUNUZ010000330.1 GCA_030537915.1 Micrococcales bacterium | reverse complement strand
GCACGAAGATGATCCGCCACCTGGGCTCCTCGCTCACCGACGTCACCTACGTCTTCGACGAGCCGACGATCGGGTTGCACCCACACGACATCGCGCGGATGAACGAGCTGCTGCTGGCGTTACGCGACAAGGGCAATACGGTGCTCGTCGTCGAGCACAAACCGGAGATGATCGCGATCGCCGACCACGTCGTCGACCTCGGGCCAGGGGCGGGCACCGGGGGCGGCACGATCTGCTTCGAGGGCACCGTGGCGGGCCTGCGCGCGAGCGACACCCTGACCGGCCGGCATCTCGACGACCGGGCCACCCTCAAGGAGCGGGTGCGCAAGCCGACGGGCACGCTGGCGATCCGCGGCGCGAACACGAACAACCTGCGCAACCTCGACGTCGACATCCCCCTGGGCGTGCTGACTGTCCTGACGGGGGTGGCCGGTTCGGGCAAAAGCTCGCTCGTGCACGGCTCGTTGCCCGCCCACGCCGGCGTCGTCTCGGTCGACCAAGGCGCGATCAAGGGCTCGCGGCGCAGCAATCCCGCGACCTACACCGGGCTGCTCGAGCCGATCCGCAAGGCGTTCGCCAAGGCCAACGGGGTGAAGCCGGCACTGTTCAGCGCCAACTCCGAGGGTGCGTGCCCGAACTGCAAGGGCGCCGGGGTCACCTACACCGATCTGGCCATCATGGCGGGCGTCGCCATCGCGTGCGAGGTGTGCGGGGGTAAGCGGTTCGAGGCCTCGGTGCTCAATTACCACCTCGGGGGCAAGGACATCAGCGAGGTACTCGCGATGCCGGTCAGCCAGGCGCAGGGCTTCTTCGGCTCGGGCGAGGCACGGGTCCCGGCGGCGCACCGGATCCTGACCCATCTGGGTGACGTCGGCCTCGGCTATATCAGTCTCGGGCAGCCGCTGACGACGCTGTCGGGGGGCGAACGGCAGCGGCTCAAGCTGGCGACGCATCTGGGGGAGAGCGGCGGCGTCTACGTCCTGGACGAACCGACGACCGGCCTGCACCTGGCCGACGTCGAGAACCTGCTCGGGCTGCTCGACCGGCTTGTCGACGGTGGCAAGTCGGTCATTGTCATCGAGCACCACCAGGCCGTCATGGCCCACGCCGACTGGCTCATAGACCTCGGCCCCGGCGCCGGTCACGACGGAGGCACCCTCGTCTTCGAGGGCACCCCCGCCGACCTCGTCGCGGCCCGCTGCACACTGACCGGCCGGTACCTCGGCGACTACGTCGGTGCGTGAGCGCCACGCAGGCCGAGGGCGAGGGGCGCTTCATCCCGGGGGGAGGGCCCTTGCCGGCAAGCGGTCAGGCGAAGACTCGGCCCGCGGCGTCGGCTGCCACCAAGAATCCGGCGATGCCGATGATCCAGCCCAGCGCGTCGTCGCTGTTGCGCTCGATCCAGACGCCGAGACGGACCATCGCCGGCTCGACGGTGCGGTGGGCGAGGACCCGCAATCCGAGCAGCGTGAGCGAAGGCGCGACCATGACGAGCACGTACGCGGCGAGCACTCCCGCTACCGCCGGTGCGGCGAGCTGGGCCTGGGTGATCACGCCGACCGCGCCGAGGTAGGGCAACATCGATGCAACCTCGACGAGGCCAGCACCGAACGCGGCGGTGACGACGACCCCGAGTCGCGCGTTGTCCCCGACGAGGCTGGCTTTCCATCGCTCGTGGCGACTGGGCCCCGCGCCCGCCGCGACGCGGCGCTCGCGGCGTGTGGCGGCCTGCTTCTTGTCGTAGCGGAAACTCAGGACGAACAGTCCGACGCCGACGGCAAGCTGCACACGGTCGAGGCCGCGGTTGCCCTCCAGCGCCCTCGCGTAGCCGTGAATCTCGTGGGCCCCGAACGCGAGCACCAAGCCGACGACCCAGTAGAAGACGCTGATCGTGGCGAGATAGAGCAGCAGAGCAGCGACCCGGATCCTGGTCTGGACGAGCATGAAGACCGGGATGCCCAAGGTGCCGAAGCTCGTGCTGTCGAGCAAGGCCAGGCTGGCGAGCGCGCTGACGGTGACCAGCGTCATGGAGATGCTCCTTGGTGGTGTCTCGACCTTTCGGACCCGAACATCCAGCGAACTTTGTTTCCGCACACTCGCATGAAATAGGTCTTGATGCAAGTGTGCTAAAAAGAGCCCATGCCGAAGATCGTCGACCATGCCGCTCGTCGCGGGGAGCTCGCGCGCGTCGTCTGGCGACTCATCGGTCACTCGGGCGTGGCTGCGGCAACGGTGCGTGCGGTAGCCGCCGAATCTGGGTGGTCGATGGGCGCGGTCCGGTATTACTTCTCCACCCACGACGAACTGCTCTACTTCGCCGGCGAGGTCATGGCCCAGCGGATCGTCACGCGGGTGCAGGGGTCGTTCGCGGCAGAATGGGCCGGCCCAAGGATCGATCGCGCGGCCCACATACTCGAGCAACTGCTCCCGATCGACGACGATCGACGCGTAGAGGTGCACGTATGGCTGGCGTTCATGACGGTGGCCCGCACCGATCCGAGGTTCGACGAGCTGCGCACCTCCGGCTGGGCCGGGGAGCGCTACCTGTGCCGTCTGGCCGTCGCGGACGCCCTGGAGCTAGCGCTGCCGCGGTCCGCTGGATCGAGCCTGGCGACTCCCGAGCTCGAGGATTCCGCAGCCCGCGTGCACGTCGTCATCGACGGCATGAGTCTGCAGGCGGTGACCTACCCAGAACACTGGCCGCCCGAGCGGTTGTCTGAATCTGTGCGTCTCCTGCTGGAGGATGAGGTGAGGCGGTTCAGCTGATCCGCCTCGCGCGCTGCCGGTCGGTCCGAGCAACGTGGACAACCCGGTGACCGCGTGGGGAAGACTGCATCGCTGCAGAACACAGTAGCCCGCAGCGAACTCTCAGGTCAGGGGGACCAGGCCGAGCGGCGTTGTCGTCGGATGCGGCGACCCTGTCGCGGGCTCGACGGTGACGCCGACGCCCACCGCAGCAGCGGCATCGCCGGTCAGCAGGACCGGTCCGTCGGGATTGTCTGGCATCATTCCCGCGGACGCGAACGACCCCTGCGCGTTCTTGAACCAGATCTGGTAGGCCTTGCCCGACGGTGCGGCGGGCATGGTGGCGTCGGCGCTGAGCACGGCCTTGCCCATCGAATCCGAGCGGATGACGGTGGCCGGGAGGGTCTTGAAGCGGTAGGACTTGGCATCGGGCGCGCTCACCACCGCCATGGCGACTTGCTGTCCGCTCTGCTGGGTCGTCGCGGTGCCGTCGGGAGGGCCGACGGGTTGGTTGCGCCACGGCGACCACACGATCGCGACCAGGGCGACAGCAGCGGCGGCAACGAGCCCGACTCCCCACCGGCCGAGGCGACCGCGGCCGGTGCGGTGGCGAGGTAGCCTGGTGGGGAGCTCGCCGAGCGGCGG
>JAUNUZ010000329.1:2845-3406 GCA_030537915.1 Micrococcales bacterium | reverse complement strand
GGCCGAGGCCCTCTACCGGGCGCACCGCATCCCCTACCTCAACTCCTCGACGAAATCGGTCGAGGAAATGGCGACCGAGATCCTGCAGACCCGCCAGGCCCATCCCCGCTCCGGAAGGAATCACCGATGACCGACACCCCCGTAGGAACGACCCACGGCGAACCGAGCGCGGCTGGTTCGCCGAACGTCCGCTGGTTCGCCGAGTTGGGCCTGGGCGACCTCGAGCAGGTCGGTGGCAAGAACTCCTCGCTCGGGGAGATGGTGAGCAACCTTGCCGCGCTCGGGGTATCGGTGCCCAACGGCTTCGCGACGACCGCGGACGCCTACCGGCGGTTCATCGGTGACACCGGCCTCGCGGAGCGGATCAGCGAGCGGCTCGCGGGGCTCGACACCGAAGACACCAAGGAGTTGGTGCGCGTCGGTCGCCAGATTCGCCAGGAGGTCGTGGGCCAGTCCTTCCCGCAGGATCTGGAGGCGGAAATCCGGTCGGCATACGACAAGCTGGTCGCGGACTTCACCGGCGACGGTGAGCCGTCCTTCGCGGTGCGCTCCTCGGCTACG
>JAUNUZ010000329.1:0-2835 GCA_030537915.1 Micrococcales bacterium | reverse complement strand
TGGCCGGCGGCGACGCGGAGGCCAGCTTCGCCGTTCGCTCGTCGGCCACCGCCGAGGACCTGCCCGACGCCTCGTTCGCCGGGCAGCAGGAGACCTTCCTCAACGTGCGCGGGATCGACGCGATCCTCACGGCTATCCGGGAGGTCTTCGCCTCCCTCTACAACGACCGGGCGATCGCCTACCGGGTGCACCACGAGTTCGCGCACGACGCCGTGGCACTGTCTGCGGGCGTGCAGCGGATGGTTCGCTCGGACGTCGGCGCGTCCGGGGTCATGTTCACGATGGACACCGAATCCGGTTTCACCGACGCGGTCTTCGTGACCTCTTCGTACGGGCTGGGTGAGGCCGTCGTGCAGGGGGCGGTCAACCCCGACGAGTTCTACGTCTACAAGCCGTCGCTTCGGCAGGGACTGCCGGCGATCCTCAAGCGGGGAGTCGGCGGCAAGGCGACGAAGATGATCTACACCGACGACGCCACGGTGGGCAAGACGACGGAGTTCGTCGACGTACCGATGGCGCAGCGCCCTAAGCTCAGCCTCACCGACGCCGAGGTGACCTCTCTGGCCAAGCTCGCGCTCATCATCGAGGACCATTACGGCCGTCCGATGGACATCGAGTGGGGCAAGGACGGGATCGACGGCGAGCTCTACATCCTCCAGGCCCGGCCCGAGACCGTGCAGTCGCGCCGCGCCGCGGGCACCCTCGAGCGCTTCCGGATGACCGACCGCGGTGAGGTGCTCATCGAGGGCCGCGCGATCGGGCAGAAGATCGGCGCCGGTCCGGTCCACGTGCTCGCCTCGCTGGAGGACATGCACTCGTTCACGCCGGGCGATGTGCTCGTGGCCGACATGACGGACCCGGATTGGGAGCCGATCATGAAGCGCGCGAGCGCCATCGTCACCAACCGTGGCGGCCGGACGTGTCACGCCGCGATCATCGCCCGCGAGCTCGGCATCCCCGCCGTCGTCGGGACCGGTACGGCGACCCGGGCACTCGCCGACGGGCGCAAGGTGACGGTCTCGTGCGCAGAGGGCGACACCGGTTTCGTCTACGACGGCAAGCGCGACTTCTCGGTCGAGACGACCCAGCTAGACGCGATGCCTGAGGTCGGCGTCGGGATCATGATGAACGTCGGCACTCCGGACCAGGCGTTTGCCTTCTCGCGGCTGCCGAACGCCGGTGTGGGCCTGGCCCGGCTGGAGTTCATCATCAATCGCCAGATCGGGATCCATCCCAAGGCGCTCCTTGAGTTCGACTCGTTGTCACCGCATCTCCAGGAGCGCATAGCGGACCTTATCGGCGCCTATGACTCCCCGCGCGACTACTTCGTCCAGCGCGTCAGCGAGGGCGTCGCAATGCTCGCGGCGGCTTTCGCGCCCAAGCCGGTCATCGTGCGGATGAGCGATTTCAAGTCGAACGAGTACGCCAACCTGCTCGGCGGTGAGGATTACGAGCCCCACGAGGAGAACCCGATGATCGGCTACCGGGGCGCCTCGCGCTACCTGTCGCCGAGCTTCGAGGAGTGCTTCGCGATGGAGTGCGAGGCGCTGCGCCACGTGCGCGACGAGATGGGCCTGACCAACGTCAAGATCATGATCCCCTTCGTGCGGACGCTGGCAGAGGCAGAGGGCGTCATCGCTCTGCTGGCCAAGTACGGATTGGTCCGCGGCGAGAACGATCTGCAGGTCGTCATGATGTGCGAGCTGCCTTCGAACGCCCTGCTCGCCGACGAGTTCCTGGACTACTTTGACGGCTTCTCGATCGGCTCGAACGATCTCACCCAGCTGACGCTCGGCCTCGATCGGGACTCCGGCCTCATCGCGGCATCGTTCGACGAGCGCAACCCGGCTGTGAAGAAGCTCATCGAGATGGCCATCTCGGCGTGCAAGGCGCGCGGCAAGTATGTCGGGATCTGCGGCCAGGGCCCCAGCGACCATCCGGACCTCGCGGAGTGGCTGCTGGAGCAGGGCATCGACACGATCTCACTCAACCCCGACACCGTTGTCGAGACGTGGACGGCCCTGGCGAAGAGCTCCTAGCTCCCGCCGTCGCCACGGTTGCAGGTATCACACCTACCCACCATCGCCTGGCCGGGGAGGATCCCCACCCTCAGATCGGCCGGACGCGTCCGACGTGATACCAGAAGCGGGCACGGACATCGTGCCGGTCCCGGTCGTCCAGATCCCCACCCTCGGCGCGGCTCGACAGGTCGACGAGCAGCGCGCGGTCGAGCTCTGCCGGAATCGTCGGGGCGCCCCGCGTCAGGTCGGCTAGGGCGTCGGGCGTCGCCGACGAGCACCAAGAGGCAACGACCTGCCGCGCCACCGCGTCGACGAGGGCGATCGTCAAGCCCTCGTGGGCCGCGACCGAGGCCGCTTCGGCGGTCGCGGCGCGGGCCCCGGGTAGTACGAGGCGAGCGGCTTTGCGACGCGCGAAGAGCGCGGGGCTCGGCGAGGTCGCAGGCCCCTCTAAGGTCGCGTCCGTCTGCCGAGGACCCGGCGTCTGGGGGCCGGCCCCCTGCGCAGCCAGCTGTGGCGCGCTCGCCCCCTCGGTGCGCGCCGCCGGGCCTGCAGCCTGATGGGTCCCGGCTACCCGCTGGGTAGGGCCCGGGGGGGAAGACGCGTGAGCGGCTCCGGACTCCGATGCCGCCGATCCAGCAGCATTCGCCTGGGCCGCCGGCGTCGCACCCGCCGGGACCCGAGCCGGCGGGCCGGGGACCGGCCTGCTCGGGGCAGGCTGGCCCGCCGGGTCGGCCACCGTCTCGCGGTGCGGGGGCGGCGGCTGCTCTTGCGAAAGCTGGGCGGGCACAGGCTGCTCGTGCGGAGGGTCAGGCTG
>JAUNUZ010000328.1 GCA_030537915.1 Micrococcales bacterium | reverse complement strand
AGCGGATGTTGTTGAACTCCCCGATGTAGGTGCGCGCGCCCACCTCCAGCCGGGCCCCCGAAAGCCCGCCACCGTTCGTGACGTAGAGGGCGCACGGGCCGGCGATCGCCACGTCGGGGCCGAGACGGACGTCACCGGGGTCCCCGCGGAAGATGACGCCCCCGGCGATCCAGGCGGCCGGCTGGCTACGGCGCAGCCGCTCGCGAGCCAGCGGTCCGTCCCGCAGCGACCGAGCCAGATCCTTCCACGTCATCGGTGTCTCCTCGGTCGTCCAGGGCCTGGGGGGTTTGGTCGTCCGCCATGTCGTCTCGCGCGAACAGGTAGCCAGTGAAGGTGAAGGCGACGAAGGCGGGAAAGGTGTAGGGATTCGGGCTGGTCATCGACGGGACGATCCACAGCACGGCAATGACCGACACCGCGCTGTGCCAGGGGTCGCTGGAGCCCAGCCCCCCGCGGCGGGCGAGCAGTGCCGCACCAGGGCCGCCGATGAGGCAGGCCAGGTAGAGAAGGGCGGCGGGCAGCCCCAGCTCCGCAACGCGGCTGAGCACCACGTTGTGGATCTCGATGTCGACCGATGTGAGCGGGTAGGCGTCCGCCTGACGCACCCAGTTGGGCCCGTCGTGTGCGAAGACGCCCCAGCCCACGCCCCATACAGGGTGATCGGCGATCGCGCGCAGCGCCGCGGCGTTGGTGTTCGCCCGGTCGAAGAGGGAGCGCGAGGTACCGCCGCGCTGTGAGACCGCGTCGACGAGCCCCGGCAGCATCGCGATACCGACGGCCGTGAGCGCGACGGCCACCGCGAGAATCTCCGGCAGTCGGCGCCACAGTCGGCGCTCGAGGACGAGGACGAGAATCGTCCCGATCGCGACGCTCAGCCACACCGAGCGCGTCATCGTCAGAATCGACGCGCCCAGGCATATCGCCAGGACGGTGAGCCCGAGGATGCGCCAGCCGGCCCGGTCCAGGGCCGCCACCAGGAACGCCGCGCACCCGCACATGGCCAGTGCCATCCCGTTCGCCTCGCCGGAGAGGAAAGGCCCGCCGGCCCGGAAGGTCTCCGTGCCGGCGTTCACGGTGGCTCCGGCCGCGATGTAGGACGGGAAGACCAGGGCGGTGATCCCGGCCGTCTGCGCGATCGCCACGACCGCGAGGTAGGCACCCATCAGCGTGAGGGCTCGGACCAGCAGCAACCGCTGCAGGGCGGTTGCGAGGAAGAGCGGCGCGCAAGCGAACAGGAGGAAGGGCATGAGAACGCGGTCGAGCAACGCGTATGCCGAGTCCGGGCGCGGCAGCGTGTCGGCGAAGAGGGCTGAGCAGGCCGCGACGACGACGAAGAGCGACATCAGGGTGTAGACGCCGCGCCACGGCGTGCGCCGCACCCGCGGGTCGAGCAGCGCGAGGACGATCGCGGCGGGGAAGAGCAGCCGGTCCGGGGGGACCGGCAGGCCGATCTTGTCACTCTGACCTGCGAAGACGTTGAAGAGCAGGGCGCCGACGAAACACCAGAACGAGATCGGAACCGTGCGCAGATCTGTTCCCCGGCCACCGCGACGCGCTGCGTCGTGCGTCGGGCCACTGCCGTGCTGAGTTTGCGTCACCGGGTGTCCGCTTCCGCCCGTCGGTCCGGGGCGTGCTCACGCAGGTGGCTCCGGGGCGCCTTCGCGTCGGGCCGCGGGCCGGGACCAGGCCCCGCGGCGGCCGTGGGCGCCGTGGCCATCGCACCCGTCGAATGCTGCGAGTCGGCAGGCGCGATCGGCGCGACCGTCGGCGAGACCGGCTCACCGCCGCGCCGGCGGTCTCGCCGACGGTCGAGGGCGACGGCGAGCAGCAACGCGCAGAAGAGGCCGGCCGCGGCCCCCAGGACGCCGAAGCGCATCTGGGCGGTCCGCTCCGGGGTGCCGACAGGTGCGGCCGGGACGATCTGCTTCAGGGTCGAGGCGCCCTGGGTGTCGCTGTAGAGGCGCTGGTAGAGGGAAGCTGCGGCGTTCTGCTTCAGCTCGAGCTCGGCGAGCTTGACCCGGGCCTTCTGCACGACGGAGCCCGCGGCCCTGATCCGGGACGCCGAGGCCCCGGCTCCGATGGCGCGGTTGTAGGTCGTCTCGGCCTGCTGCAGCTGCGCGCGGGCGAGGGCCACGCCCGGCGCCTGCCGGCTGAAGTCCCGGAACGCGCGCTGTGGGTCGTGCTGCGCCTGGGCGCCGGCGACGGTCTTCAGCAGCGTCGCGGAGACCTGCTGCGCCCCCTGCGTCGCCTGCTCCGGCGATCGCCCCCCGACCTCCACGCGGATCACCGCGCTGTCGGGGATCGGTGAGGCGGAGACCGAGACCGAACCCGGCGGCGCCCACGCCCCCCCGGTGGCGTTGTTCTGCACCCAGCGGGAGTAGTCCGCCGCGAGTTCGCGCGCGGCGAGTGGGTATCCGGGAATGCTGTAGGCGTCGTTGGTCGCGGACACGACGGCCAGGCGGGCCTCGGCCGTGTAGGTGAGCGGTATCGAACGGGCCGCGGCGATCCCCGCGAGAATCCCGAGGATCGCCAGTACTGCGGTCAGGATGGGGTGGGCGACCAGGGATCGCAAGGGGCTGCGGGGGCCGACACGAGTCACGGGTTTCCTTCGGGATGAGGGCATCAGAAAGCGGTGGAGCGGCATCGCTCCGGACGAACTGTTCCAAACCCCCCACACACACACCCGGCCGTTGGCGCGGGCGTGGCGTCTGCTGCAGATGATAGGCCAAAAGCCTAGACTCACGCCGTGATTCGCCGCACGCCCCGCGTGGGCCGGACCAGCCGTTCAGGCGTGGCGACCCTCGTATCGGGCACGAGTTGGCAGGCCGTGTCGCAGCTCATTCCGCTCGTCGTCAACCTCGCTCTCACCCCGTACATCATTCATGGACTGGGTCCGGCCAGGTACAGCGTCTTCCTGCTCGTCACGTCGATCGCGACCATGCTCGGGCAGTTCGACGGGGGGATCGGGCAGTCGGCCCTGCGCTTTTTCACGATCAACGCCGGACGCGGGGATGCGGCCGCGACGACCCGCCTGCTGTGCACGGTCACGGTCGTCGTCGCGGGTTTCGGTGCCGCTCTGACGACGGTGGCCTTCGTCTTCACCGACGACATCCTGCGGTTCTTCAGGCTGGCCCCCGACCTCGTCGATGAGTCGGGGCTCTTGCTGCGGGTGCTCTGCGCCCTCGTCGGGGTGCTGCTGCTGCGCAACGTCTTCAATTCGGTCCTCATCGCCACGCTGCGCTTCCGGATCACGGCCACGGCGATCGTCGTGGGCTATCTGGTCTACGCCGTCGGGCTCGTGCTCTGCGTCGAGCGCGGGTGGGGGCTCTACGGCATCGCCGCCACGATGATTGTCCAGCAGCTTCTCGGCACGGCGATCACCCTGCCTCCAGCGCTGCGCCTGCTCGATCGCCGCGGTTTCA
>JAUNUZ010000327.1 GCA_030537915.1 Micrococcales bacterium | reverse complement strand
TCCGGCTTACGGGTATCGGCGAGGATGGCGGCGTGCACGCTCGGGTGCAGCGTCTTGACCCGACCCTCGAGGCACTCGGGGAAGCCGGTGAGGTCTTCCACCTTCGTCACCGGCAGCCCCAGATCCGCGATCGCCGTGGCCGACCCGCCGGTCGATACGAGCGCGACGCCGGCCTCGTGCAGCCCGGTGACGAGTTCGGCGAGCCCGGACTTGTCGTAGACGGAGATGAGGGCGCGGCGGACGGAACGGACGTCGGTTTCGGTCACGCCAGCACCCTACCGAGCCGCTGGCCTACGCTCCCTGGCTCCCCCGCCGGCCGTCGGCGAGCTGGTGCGGGAAGCCCGCGGCCGCTAAGTGAGCAACGGTCTGGACGAGCATCTCGCGCTCGGCCACCTTGATCCGCTCGTGCAGGCTCGCCTCGTCGTCGTCCGGCTGCACTGCTACCGCCCGCTGGGCGAGGATCGGGCCGCTGTCGACGCCGGCGTCGACGAGGTGGCACGTCGTGCCGGTCACTTTGACGCCGTGGGCGAGCGCATCGCGGACGCCGTGGACGCCGGGGAAGCTCGGCAAGAGCGCCGGGTGGGTGTTGATGACGGTATGACGCTCCAACACCCGGGGCCCGAGGATTTTCATGAAGCCTGCCGAGACGACGAAGCGCGGCGCGAACTCGGCCAACGCAGCGGCCAGCGCCTCGTCCCAGTCCGCGCGGTCCGGGTAGGCGTCGACTCGCTCGACGAACGTCGGGATGCCGGCCCGGTGCGCTCGGCGCAGACCCTCGATGTCATCCCGATCGGCGCCGACGGCCGCGATACTCACCCCGTAGGTCGGGTCGGCGGCCGCGTCCAGGAGTGCCTGCAAGAGGGTCCCGGACCCCGAGACAAGGACGACGATCGACACGGGCTGCACGCGCGTCACCCTAGTGCGCGAACTAGCGAAGGGGCGGCCATCGAGTCGAGACCGCATCGGCCCGCGAACCGGGCGAGCGCACGATCGTCCGCGGATCTGCGCGACGGGACGCCCGGAGTCAGCGCTGCGGACGGACCCGGGCGATGCGACGGCCCCGCAGGGCGCTTAGGGCCAGAGCGATGAGGCCGCCAACCAGGAGGTCACCGGTCAAGGCGGCACCGGCGGGCAGAGCGTCGACGCCGACATGCCCGAGGCGGTCGTAACCCAGCGGCCCGGAGCACAGCACGAAGATCAACGTCCACAGCAAGCCCGTGAGCCCGCAGGAGGCGCCGATCGCCGCCGCCCGACGTCGCCATGAGGTCAACCGCGGCAAGGGGCGCACGGCCATCCACCCGACCCCGGCACCGACGACCACCGGCACCAGGAAGGCGAACATCACCCACGGCGGCATCGGCCCCGGATCCGGCAACGCACCGAGCACGGGTACCAGCGGGAGCGCACCTCCCTCGCTGCCACGCACCGTGAACGCGGTGCCCGACCCGACGCCGAAGCCGGGGCCTGCCGCGAAGGCCACGGCCCACGCCGCCGCGCTCGGCAGGTACAGCGCTTGCCCGAGGGTGAGCACGAAGCCACCGACCCACCCGGGCCCGAGATCGGCGTAGAGGCTCGCGACCCGAGAGGCGTTCAGGGCCAGCAGCCCCACGACCGTGGCGCACCCCAGCGCGCCGAGGGCCAGCGTCCCGCGCCAGGCCGGGCGGACGGCGGTCCGAAGCCACGCGGGCAGCCTGCTCCGCCACGCCTGCAGGAGCCGCGGGCAGAGGCGATCGAGCCGCCCCCGGAAGCCGTCGACGCAGGCCAGGCCGTAGCCGATCGTCGCCAGCGCGAATCCGGCGGCCGCCGCCGTCAGCGGATTGACCGACGCCCCGGGCAAGCGGGCCAGGGTCGCGGCGAGGAACGTCACGAGGGCGTAGGTGCCCGCGAAGCCCGCCCCCAGGACCGCGATGTCCGAACGGATCCAGACGTCCGCGCGGCGGGGCACCGGTCTGGCCGTCCGTTCGGCGAGCAGGCGCTGCGCCGACCACCGCAGGGACGCCAGCGGCAGCAGGGTCGCCAGCCACGGGATGAGTCCGAGTCGCCCGTTGACCAGATCCGGGGAAGCTCCGTGCGCGAAGAGCCAGCCCTGCACCCCGGCGGCGACCGCTTGCCCGGCCGGGACCGTGGAGGCGACACTCGCGAGCCAGGCGGCGAAGACCGCGCTGACGATGATGGCGGCCGAGACGAACGCGGCACCCAGCGCGCACGTCACGACGCGCATCCATTCGGGGGCGTCGTCGAAGAAGCCGTCGGGCTCGGCGTCCGCGGGGGTGCTGTTCCGGAGGAGTGCTGGCATTCGCATGAGGGTTCCATGGTCGCCCTCGGCGCGGCCAGCGCCCAAGCGGCCACGCCGAGGGCGACCCTGGTGAGCCAAAAGGCTCCGTCGTCGGCGCCTCCCGCACCCCGGGCCCACAGGGCGCCAGGGGCCTCAGCGGCCGTCCACAGATCGGCACGGGTCGGTGCCGCAGGCGCACGCTCGGCTCGAGACTGCGCTCATGACGCCCTCCCTGACCGCCACCGCGAACCTCCCGATCCCCGCGCTGCTCGCCGGCGCGGTTGCGCTGGCGGGCGGGCTGAGCGGTGCGGCCGTGCGTCAGCTCGTGCGCTCGGGCCTGCACCGACGCCCCGGCGACCGCGCCCGCACCGGCCGGGGTGGCGCGGTCCGCCCCGGATCCGCGCAGCCGCCGCGTCCCCAGCCCGGCTCGCCAGGTGACCCTCTGCCGGAGGCACGCTGGCTCGTCCCCGGGCTCGCCCTCGGGTGGACCGGCTCGGCGCTGGCCCTCTCGCCGCGCGGAATCGGGGTGACTCTGGCCTACCTGAGCGCCCTGACCGTGGCCGCCTGGCTGGTGGCCATCGACATCGACGTCCAGCGCCTGCCCAACGCCGTGACGCTGCCCGCGATTCCGTTGAGTGCGATGGCCCTCGGCGGATGCAGCCTGCTGGGTCGGGACCCGCCGGCCTGGGCCCGCGGCCTCCTGGGTGGCCTTGCACTCGGCACCGGCTACCTCCTGTTGCACGCTCTCGGCACCCGCCGCGGGCGCGCCGCGATCGGTCTCGGCGACGTCAAGCTCGCCGCTTCGCTGGGGCAATGGCTCGCCTGGCTCGGCTGGCCGGTCCTCGCTGCCGGCGCCTACCTGGGGCTGCTGCTGTCCGGGCTCTGCGCCACTGGGCTGCTCCTGGCCCGGCGCGCCCGGCGCGACAGCACGCTGCCCCACGGCCCGTCCATGGTCCTGGGCGGCTGGCTCGCGGGGTGCGGCGCGTCATTCCTGTGAGGACGGCCAGGCACGCCCGACTGGACCCGCGAGCGCCAACACGCGCAGCTGCCTGGACGATTGCGCGCCTGGGCGGCAGTCGGGTGCAGTGCTCAGCACACGGCGACAGCGTGGCGCCGACCACCCCCGAGGTGATCGGCGCGACGCGCGAGTTC
>JAUNUZ010000326.1 GCA_030537915.1 Micrococcales bacterium | reverse complement strand
CCCGTGCTGGCCATCGTCGGCCCCACCGCATCCGGCAAGAGCGACCTCGCCCTAAGTCTCGCGGAGCGGCTCGGCGCCGAAATCATCAACGCTGACGCCTCCCAGCTCTATCGGGGCATGGACATCGGCACGGCCAAGGTGCCGCTCGAGCAGCGGCGCGGGATCGCCCACCACCAACTCGACGTCCTCGACATCGGTGCTGAAGCCAGCGTCGCGGCCTACCAACGTCAGGCGCGGGCGGACCTGCGGGTCATTCAAGGTCGCGGTCGCCAGGCCATCCTCGTCGGCGGGTCCGGGCTCTATGTGCGGGCGGCTCTGGATGAGCTGGACATCCCCCCGCGGGACGCCGCGGTGCGCGTCCGCCTCGAAGCGCAGCTGGCCGAGCGGGGCATCGAGGCGCTGCGAGAGAAGCTGCGCGCCCTCGACCCGCGCGCACATGAACGGATCGAGGCCCGCAACGGCCGGCGAATCGTCCGCGCGTTGGAGGTCATCGAGCTGACCGGCCGACCATTTTCCGCGACGCTGCCCACCGGACGGTTTGCCGTACCGACGGTCCTCATCGCGTTGCGCGTGCCTCGTGAGCAACTCGACGCGCGGATCGAGCGCCGCACGCGGGCCATGTGGGCGCAGGGCTTCCTGCACGAGGTTGAGGGCCTGGCCGCGCGCGGCCTCGCCGAAACCCGCACGGCATCACGTGCCGTCGGTTATCCTCAGGCGCAGGCCCAGCTCGCGGGGGAGTGCACACAGGCTGAGGCCATCGCCGCCACTGCCGCGGCGACGCGGCGTCTCGTCCGTCGCCAGGAGTCGTGGTGGCGCTCCGATACGCGGGTTGCCTGGATCGAAGCCGCGGACGGATCGAATGAGCAGGACCTCGCCGGCCGCACGCTGGACCTCCTGCGCGCTGGCGATGACGGGAGCGCAGAATGAGCGACGTGCCCGCTCCGCCTGATACGCCCGATCCGGAACGCCGCCCCTTCACCAAGGGCCACGGCACCGAGAACGACTTCGTGCTGCTCCCGGATCTCGACGGCACCCTGGACCTGACCCCGGCGCAGGTGCGCGCGCTTGCCGACCGACGGGCCGGTATCGGGGGCGACGGGGTGATCCGAGTCGTGCCGACAGCGTCGAGCCAGGAACCCGACGTGCGCTCACAGGCCGCTGCCGCGGCGTGGTTCATGGACTACCGCAACGCAGACGGCTCGCCGGCACAGATGTGCGGCAACGGGACTCGCGTCTTCGCCGCCTACCTCCGGCGGGAAGGGCTCGTTACGGACGATGAATTCGACATCGCCACCCGCTCCGGCGTCAAGCGCATCCGGGTCACCAGCGACGGCTTCGCGACGAATCTCGGCCCGTGGCAGGTGCCGCACCGCGACCAGCTGCGAACGCGCGGCTATGACACCCTCGTCGCGCTGCCCGGTCACGATCCGCTCCCAGCGCTGTCCCTGGACCTCGGCAATCCGCACGCCGTCGTCGCGCTGCCCGAGGGCTTCGACCTCGAAGGCGTCGACCTCACCGCAGCCCCGGAGCTCAACCCCTCGGTCGCGCAGGGCTGCAATGTCGAATTGGCCCAGCCGCTGGGTCCGGGCCACCTTCGTATGCGTGTCCACGAGCGCGGGGTGGGAGAAACCCGCTCCTGCGGGACCGGCGCGGCCGCGGCCGCGCTCGCGATCATGTTGTGGAGCGGGGAACCGGCGGAGAACGAGCGCTGGCGGGTCGACGTTCCTGGCGGGACCCTGCATGTCGCCGCCCTGCCCGGCAACGAGGTCGAGCTCTCAGGCCCGGCCGTGCTCGTTGCCGACGGCTTCGTCACCCTCGCCGCGAGGGAGTCTTGACCCGGGGCCCTCGCCGCGTCCGACCCGCCGGTGAATGGCACTGCCCGTGGCGGTGCCTGCCGCACAGCCTCATTCGCAGGTTTCCACTTGCCGGAGGTCGACCGGTCCCCTAGCCTGACGCGGCATGACGCCACGCCTGCGCAGTCCTGCCCCCGCCGCCACGAAGTTGCGCCATCTGGGGGTGTCGCGCCGCCTTGGACTCGGCCTGGCCGTGGCGCTCGCGGCCCCGCTTGCGATCGCGGCGGCACCGGCCACAGCTGTGTCCGCAGGCCCGACGGCAGCAGCGCCCGCGCCCGAAGCCGGGGCAGCCCAGCAGGTACCGGCCCGCAGCGGCCGCCAGGACCACCGCCCCGGCCCCGTGGGCCATAACCTGCCCAAGGTCGCCTCGATGACCGGGGGAGGCGGCGCGGTCGCCTCCGTCGACCCGGTCGCCAGTCAGGTCGGCATCGACGTGCTGCGTCGTGGCGGCAACGCCGCCGATGCGGCCATCGCCACGGCCGCTGCCCTGGGCGTCGTCGAGCCCTACGCCAACGGCATCGGCGGCGGCGGTTTCTTCGCTTACTACGACGCCAGGTCCGGCAAGGTCTCGACCATCGACGGTCGCGAGACTGCACCCAAGGCCCTGCACGAGAAGTCCTTCGTGCAGCCCGACGGAACCCCCATGAACTTCGACAAGGTCGTCAATTCGGGTTTGTCCGTAGGTGTTCCAGGCACGCCTGCGACGTGGAAGGCGGCACTCGATCGCTGGGGAAGCCGTAGCTTCGCCGCGATGCTCGAGCCCGCTCAGCGCATCGCCGAGCGCGGTTTCGTCGTCGACGACTCCTTCTCGGCGGCGACGGCGGAGAACGCCGAGCGGTTCGCGCAGTTCCCCGCGACCGCCAAGATCTTCCTGCCCGCAGGGACTCCGGTCGCGCCGGGTTCGGTCCTGCGCCAGCCCGACCTGGCCCGCTCCTACGCGCAACTGCGACGCCACGGTCCCGCCGCGATCTACCGCGGGCGCCTCGGCAGCGCGATCGTCGCCACGGTGACCAAGCCGCAGACCACAGCGGGAGTCACCGTGCCGGCGGGCGCGATGACCCGAGAGGACCTTGCGGCCTACCGGGCACTCTCCAAGGCCCCGGTCCACTCGACCTACCGCGGCTACGACGTCTACGGGATGCCGGTGCCCAGCTCCGGCGGGATCGCCGTCGCCGAGGCGCTCAACCTCCTCCAGGCTTACGAGCAGAGGACTGGTCTCACATGGAAGAACGCGAGCCAGGCGCAGTACCTGAACGCCCTCGCGGAGGCCAGCGCCACGGCCTTTGCCGACCGCAATCGCTGGGTCGGTGACGTGGCCGGGGTGCCGGTGCGCGAGCTCATCAGCAAGGGTTTCGCTGCGGAGCGCGCCTGCGGCTTCAACCCCGGCAAGGCGCAGGCCCGACCGATCGCCTTCGGTGCGCCGGACGGATCCTACGGTGCGTGCGCCGCCGCTGCACCGGCCAAGGCGGGCGTGGTCAACGATGGCCAGGCCACGACCCACCTCACGGTCAGCGACAAGTGGGGCACCGTGGCCTCCTACACCGGTGCGCTGCGCACGGTCGAATCGACCACCGC
>JAUNUZ010000325.1 GCA_030537915.1 Micrococcales bacterium | reverse complement strand
GCGGGGGGCGTGCGGTGGGCACCTGCGCACGCATCGTCGAGGCGAGATCGCGACGCTGGGTGGCGACGCGAAGGTTGAGTCGTTTGGGCAAACGGATCGCCCCGAGCCTCTCGACCGGCGCATCGAGGTCGGTCGCCACGAGTCGGCGCTGACGGGCATCCTCGGTGATGACGCCGACCTCGCCGGCGCGGCTCGACGACCGGGACGGCGCCACGATGACGGCGCGGGCCAGGTGGCGCCCGTCCGGAAGCGCGATGACGTCTCCAGGACCCAACGCGTCGAGACTGGCCTGGACCTGCTCGCGGCGCAGGGCATTACGGCCCTTGGCGGCGCCCTTCTCCAGGGTCGAGAGGTCCGCGCGCAGCGCCGCGTACTCAGCGAAATCCCCGCGGTCGCATGCCGACGCGGCAGCGTAGCCGGCGAGCGCTTCGTCGTGCTCGCGGATCTGCCGGGTCAGGCCGACGACAGCCCGGTCGGCCTGAAACTGCGCGAACGACGTCTCGAGGATGTCGCGGGCGCGGCCGCGGCCGAAGCGCTCGACGAGGTTGACGGCCATGTTGTAGGTCGGGCGGAAGCTGCTGCGCAGCGGGTAGGTACGCGTCGAGGCCAGTCCCGCGACGGACAGGGGGTCCAGCGATGGATGCCACAGGACGACTGCGTGCCCTTCGACGTCGATGCCACGTCGCCCTGCCCGCCCGGTGAGCTGTGTGTACTCCGCCGGCGTGATGTCGGCGTGGCTCTCCCCGTTGAACTTGACGAGCTTCTCCAGCACAACCGTGCGCGCCGGCATGTTGATGCCGAGCGCCAGCGTCTCGGTCGCGAAGACGCACTTGATCTCCCCCGCGGTGAAAAGCTGCTCGACGATCTCGCGGAAGGCCGGCAGCATGCCCGCGTGATGGGCCGCAAAGCCGCGGGTGAGCCCTTCGAGGAAGTCCCAATAGCCCAGGACGGACAGGTCCTCCGTCGCGAGGCCGGCGACCCGGTTCTCGACGAACCCTGCGATGCGGTCGGCGTCGGTGTCGGTGACCAACCGCAGGTCCCAGGCGAGCAGCTGGCGGACCGCGGCATCGCAGCCCGCCCGACTGAAGATGAACGTGATCGCGGGCAGGAGCCCGACCTCGTCGAGCAGGCCGACCACCTCGGCGCGGCTCGGTGCGCCGCCCCGCGTCCCCCGATCTCCCGGGGACTCCTGGCCCGCCCGCACGGAGGCCCGGGTCGCCGTGCCAGCGTTTCGCTGGGCCGCGGAGGGCCGAGCGGCGCGCCCCCCCGCAGTTGAGGTCCACGAGCCGCCGCGGGCCTTGGCGCGCCGCCCCCGGGGGGCCCCGGCGTCCTCGAGGCGTCCCCGGCGCGCGCCTCGTCCCGCGCCGCCACCGCCCCCGCCGCCGATGCCGCGGGGCCCGCCCGGCCCCTGGGCTCGCCTGGCTCGGATCGCCTCGATGAGCTCAGGGTTGACCTGGTCGGCCGCGGCTCGACCGTCGGTGCCAGGCTCCGGGACGCGATCGATGAAGAGGTCGAACAGTCGCCTTCCTACGAGCATGTGCTGCCACAGGGGCACCGGCCGATGCTCCTCGACGACCACCTCGGTCGGCCCTCGCACCGCACCCAACCACGCGCCGAACTCCTCCGCATTGCTCACCGTCGCCGACAGCGAGGCCACCTGCACGTCCTGCGGCAGGTGGATGATGACCTCCTCCCACACCGCACCGCGGAACCGGTCCGCGAGGTAGTGGACCTCATCCATCACGACGAAGCCGAGCCCGTCCAGGGTGCTGGAGTCGCCGTACATCATGTTCCGGAGCACCTCGGTCGTCATGACGACGATCGGTGCCTCGGAGTTGATGGAGGAATCCCCGGTGAGGAGGCCGACGCTCGCGGCACCGTAACGGCGCGCGAGGTCGGCGTACTTTTGGTTGCTCAGCGCCTTGATGGGGGTTGTGTAGAACGCCTTGCGGCCGGTCGCCAGGGCGAGGTGGACCGCGAACTCACCGACGACCGTCTTGCCCGCCCCCGTCGGGGCTGCCACGAGCACCCCACGCCCGCCCTCAAGGGCTGCGGCGGCGCGCTGCTGGAAGTCATCCAGAGGGAACTCGAGTTCGGCGGCGAACTGCTCCAGCTGCGGATGCAGTGCGCCGCCGGCCTGCTGTCGCTTGCGTGCCCGGGCGAAGCGCTCTGCGGGGCTCGACATGCCCTCACGGTACGTCAGGCTTTCGCCGTCAGAGCGGGCTGGCCTCGTCATCCCCGAGATCGGCCCACTCGGGCCGCGCCTTCGCGCGACGCCGGTCGATGAGCCAGGCCACGCCGTATGCCGCGAAGTACAGGGCGCACATCGGCAACGCGAGCGCGATCATCGTCCACGCGTCCGGGGTCGGTGTCATCATCGCCGCGAAGACGAAGTTGAGGATGACGGCGATGCGCCAGCCTTTGAGCATGAGATGGGCAGGCAACACATGCGCGACGTTGAGCGCCACGAGGAAGACCGGCAGGAGGAAGGCCAGCCCGAAGGCAAGGATGAAGCGGGTGACGAAGGCAAGATATTGACCGGCGGGGATGAGGTTCCATTGGCCCTCGGGGGTGAATTCCAGCAGCACCCGCACCGCGGTCGGCAGGACCCAGTTGGCCAGGGCACAGCCAGCGAAGAAGAGCGGGACCGCGGCGAAGATGAACGCCACCGCTGTGCGCTTCTCTCGCTTCGTCAGCCCCGGGACGATGAACGCCCACAGTTGGTAAAGCCACACCGGGCTCGCGAGGATGACCCCGAGCCACAGCGCTACCGTCAGCTGGAGTCCGAAGGGCGTCGTGATGCCCTGGTAGTTCAGCCCGACCTGACCCCAGCCGTTGCGGCCCTCGAGGCTGGCCAGTGGACGCTCTAGGAAGAGCAGCAGCGGCTGGTACTGGATCCAGCCGACGATGCCGCCCACCACGACTGCGGCGACGCAGATGAGCAGGCGGTTACGCAGCTCACGCAGATGGTCCGCCAGCGACATGCGGCCCTCGGGGTCCTTCTTCCGACGGCGGGGCAGGCGAGACTTCGCACGGGGCCGCGTCGTCACGTCAGGCGCGAGTCCTGCGCCGAATCGGCCGAGCCCTGCGTTCCGAGATCCTGCACCGGGTCGGCGATCGGGTCTTGGTGAGCCTGGTCAGTCCGGGGCGCCGCACCTGCGGCAGGTGGGGGGTTGGCCGCCGAGGTAGGCGGCGGGTGGGTCGCCGTGGGCGGAGGATGGTTCACCGTCTCGCCGTTGACCGTGTCCCGGCTCGCGGCGCTCGGCTTGGGGTCGTGCTTCATCTCCTCGACCTCGGACTTGAATATCCGCATCGACCGGCCGAGCGATCGGGCCGCGTCGGGGAGCCGCTTCCACCCGAAGATGACCACGACGAGCACGATCAGGACGACGATGTGCCATCCCTCGAAAAGTCCGCGCCATCCCATGTCGATCCGCCTTCCATACA
>JAUNUZ010000324.1 GCA_030537915.1 Micrococcales bacterium | reverse complement strand
TGGTCCTACCGGGAGGAACGCCCCGAGGCGCATGTCCTGGTCATCCGGGCGCCCTACCCTGGCGGGACGTCGCGCGGGCGAGCCATGGAGATCCACCGTGAGGCGCTGCGGGAGCATGCCACACACGAGATCGAGCACGCTCGTCTCGTCTCCGCACACGTCGGCGGACCGACCGGCGCGGCGATTGCACCGCTACTGCGGCGGCGGACGCGCTTCACGATCACCGAGCACGCGACCTACGTCAAAGCCCTCTTCAAGGACGTGTCCGCCGCGGTGCAGTACAGGGCGGCCGTGGCCCGGGCGCAACGGGTCCTCGCGGTCAGCGACGGCACGTCGATCGTGCTGCGCCGGGTGTGCCCCGAGCAGTCCGATCTCATCTCGGCCGTGCCCAACCCGGTGCGCTTCGACCACCTGCCGTTGCGGGAGGAGCCGATGCGCGCCCCGGACCGGTGGCTCTTCGTCGGCAACCTCGTCGAGCGCAAGGGCGTCGACCTGCTGGTCGGGGCGTTCGCGCAAGAGGTCGCGGCGACGCGGGAGCAGGAGGGCCGGGACCTACAACTCACGCTCGTCGGTGACGGGCCGATGCGTGCCGAGCTCGAGTCGCGTGTCGCGGCGCAGGGCATCGCGGACCGGGTCCACTTCATCGGCCAGGTGCCGCCGTCGCAAGTCACCGGCTACTTCCGCACCCACGACGTGCTCGTGCACCTGTCGGACTACGAGACCTTCGGCATCACCCTCGTCGAGGCGGCCGCGGCCGGGCTGCCCGTCGTCGTGACGCGTTGCGGCGGCCCGCAGGAGACGATGGTCATCCCCGCCGGCTTCGGCACGTGCGTTTTCGTCGCGGTGCGCCCGGAGCTGTCGGAGGTCCGCGAAGCGGTCAACGCCCTGCGCACCGACGTCACCCACGACGAGCTGCGCGCCGTGCGCGACCTGCTGCGCTCCTTCTACGGCTTCGAGCGGGTCGCGGACCTGCTGCAGAAGTACGTCTTCGGCTCCGCGACCCCGACGCCCTTGGCCGACCCGCTCGACCTGGCGATCGTCGTGGCGCTGCAGGGGCCGGCCCAGTGGCAGCGGGCGCGGCACGGCTGCGACCGGGCGGCCGACATGGGCGCCAGGGTCACGGTCGTCGACCTCGAGGGGCTGGTCCGGCTCACCCCGGCGGGAGTCGTCAACGTCACCCCCGGTGACGCGGATCGCTACAACGCGCTGCGCTATGTCGAGCGGGCGGTCGTCGACCGGGGCCCTCGGGCGGCCCTGCGCGCGGCCGAGCGGCTCGTGCCCCGCCTGCCCAATCGCTACGGCCGCGTCGCGCTGGGGACGCTCCTGCAGGCCTCACGCACGCAGCGGCGGGTCGCGAACTTCTCCGATCGCCAGGTGTATCGGCGGGTGTGGGGAGTTGTGCGGGGGCAGTCGATGGCGCGGCGGGTGCAGCGACAACCCGAGCTGGAGGACCTCGGCCGCATCGACGTCATCGTCCACATGGGCGGCCGCCTGACCCAGCTGGCCTACCGACTGTGGAGCAAGAATCGCGAAGCCGTCGTGCACAACGGCAGCTTCAGCGCCGCCACCGTCGCCTCGTGGTGGCTTCAGACTCACCACCGCCCGCATCCCCGGCAGCTGCAGGAGCGTTCGTGACCAACCGGCCGCACATCGGAATCGTCTCCTTCTACTTCCCGCCTTCGCGGGCCAGCGGCGTCTATCGCATGCTCGCGCTGGCCAACCACCTCGCGCGCACGGGATGGGAGGTCACGGTCTTCACGGTGACGACCGACTTCTTGGCGCACATCACGATGAGTAGTGACGAGACGCTCCTGGACGACGTCGACCCAGCCGTGCGGATCGAGCGAGTGCCGCTGCCGATGGCGCACCTCGAGCAGGACATCCGCCGCTTCGGCCCCTTCCGTGGCAACTACCCCGAGCTGCATCGGCGCGTCACGATGCGCACCATCCGGCACGTGTGGGGAGACCAGTACGGCGGCTGGGTGCCCGGGCTGCTGCGCCGCATGCTCACCGTGCACAAGAGCCACCCCTTCGACGTCACGCTGGCGACGGGCAATCCCTACAGCACCTACCAGGCCGTCTGGACGTTGAAGAAGCTGCGCGGCATCCCCTATGTGCTCGACAGCCGGGATTCCTTCACGCTCAACCTCTTCACGGGAGAGCCGGGCTTCCCGCCCGGACACGTCGCATTCGCCATCGAGAAGCGGACGTTCGCCGGCGCCTCGGCGATCTCCTTCGTCAATCAGCCACTACTGCGCTGGCACCAGCATGAATACCCAGCCGATGCCGATCGGATGATGGTCGTCGCCAACGGCTACGACCCGGTCCCGACCGGGGCCCCTGCCCCGCGCCACATGGAGCCGAGCATCGAGCCCGGCGACGAGATCGAGGAGCCTGACGGGGAAGCGGAGCCGGCCGGCGTGCGCTTCGGCTATGTCGGCACCGTGACGGCCAACCAGCCGCACTCCAAGGTGTGGGCCGGTTGGGAGCGCGCCCGGGAGTCCCCCGACTTCGCCGACGCGACCGCCCATTTGTACGGTCACCTCGGCTTCTTCGGGGTCAGTGCCGCCGTGCGCCGGGTGCTGCCGATCGACGACCGCGCCAGCGCGGTGACCTGGCACGGTGCCGTCGGCAAGGCCGAGATCGGCGACGCCTACGCCCAGATCGACGTGCTGCTCATGATCGTGGCCGACTCGCCCTATGTCACCTCGGGCAAGGTCTTCGAGTACATGTCGACGGGCAAGCTCGTCGTCGGCCTCTACGAATCCGACTGCGCCGTCGCGGACGTGCTGGACGACTACCCGCTCCTGATCAAGGCCGCGTCCCTGAGCGATGAGGACATCGCCGACGCGCTCCTTGCGGCAGCGCGCCGGAGCATGACGGTGACGCCGCAGGAACAGGACGCGGCGCGCGAATATGCGAAGCGCTTCGAGCGGTCAGTGCAGCTTGCTCCCATGCAGGCCGCCTTGGAGCGGATCGTCGCGCACCGCCTGCCCCGCGGCGGGGCAGGGCCTGGGGGACATCTCGCACCGCTGGGCAAAGCCGCTGGACAGGATGCCTAGCGCTCCGACGCGCCCGACCACTGGGCGGGAGTAGCAGCTCGCGTGCTTGAGATCGGCCCGTGCCGGCCGATGGGTGCCCGTCAGTGAGCGGGCCCAGTTAGCGATCCCGGGCCACTCGCATCTACGAAGACGCGGATCGCTTCGACCACCCGGCCCTGCCCCGCTGGGTAGGAGTGGAGTGACCCCGTATGCCCGTGCGCTTTTTTCGTCGTGCCCTGCCGGTGCTGGCCGTCGTCCCGATCGTCTCGCTGGCCGCCCCCGCCGCCGTGGTCCAGGCGGCGCCGGCTACAGCCACCTCGGCGCCCTCGCGCACCACGGTCGCAGCCCCGCGACCCGCAGTGGTGAGCGCGTCGAACGCGCGGATCGCCGGCTTGCGCCGGACGCCTCGGATGTC
>JAUNUZ010000323.1:1657-3456 GCA_030537915.1 Micrococcales bacterium | reverse complement strand
TCGCGACCGCCTACAACGTGAGCAAGACGGCCCTGGCGCGGATCACGGGCTCGGTCGCACTGTCGGGGGCGGGGCGGGGCGTCTACGCCTTCGATCTGGCCCCCGGTGTGGTGCGAACAGATATGACCGAGGCGATGCGCGCGCACCGTGATCGCACCGAATGGACGACGCCGGCGCAGGTAGGGGAGCTGGCGCTAGCCCTTGCGAGCGGCGAACTCGATGACTGGTCAGGCCGGATGGTGCGCGCCGGGGCCGACACGCCGGAGTCGCTGCGAGCTCGCGCTGAGCGCTCCAAACGCTGTGGCGGCGTCGGCCGAGATGCCGCGGAGCGTACGGTGGGTCTCATCCCCTACGGCCCCGATGATCCGCTCGCCTGATGGGAATGTCTGGTAAAGGCATCGCATAATCTTGCATCACTGCGTATGTTTAAACGCGTGTTTACTGCCGCCGTTGCCGGCGCCAGCGGCTACGCCGGAGGCGAGATCCTTCGGTTGCTGCTCGCGCATCCAGAGTTCGAGATCGGCGCCGCCTGCGCCTCGAGCAATGCGGGTGCCCTCCTGCGTGATCACCAACCACACCTCATACCGCTCGCGGACCGACGACTCGAGCCGACCACGCCTGCGGTGCTCGCCGGGCACGACGTCGTCTTCCTCGCACTTCCGCACGGCGCCTCCGCCGACATTGTGGCGCAGCTGCCCGACGACGTCGTCGTGATCGACTGCGGCGCCGATTTTCGGCTCACCGACGCCAGCGCGTGGGAGACGTTCTACGGCAGTGCCCACGCGGGCTCCTGGCCCTACGGATTACCGGAGCTCGTGCGCGCCGACGGGTCCCTGGCCCGAGAACAGTTGCACGGCGCGCGACGGATCGCGGTCCCCGGCTGCTATCCGACTGCCGTCAGCCTCGCGCTCGCGCCGGGTCTCGTCGCCGGCGTGATCGACTCGCAGGACATCGTCGTCGTCGCGGCGAGTGGCAGCTCCGGCGCCGGACGCTCCCTCAAACCGCACCTGCTCGGCGCGGAGGTGATGAGTTCCATGAGCCCTTACGGTGTCGGTGGCAGTCACCGCCACACGCCCGAGATCGTCCAGAACCTCTCGAGCGCGGCCGGCCGGGCCGCCCAGGTGAGCTTCACTCCCACCCTGGCCCCGATGCCGCGAGGCATCCTCGCGACGTGTACGGCCCGATTGGCCGACCGGGCCGGAGCCGACGGGGGCCGCGTCGATGCAGGCGCCGTCATCGAGGCTTGGCGCCAGGTCTACGCCGACGAACCCTTCGTCCAGGTGTTGCCGCAGGGTAGCTGGCCCTCGACGGGAGCGGTGCTGGGCAGCAACGTCGTCCAGATGCAGCTGGCAGTCGACGAGACCGCCGGGCGGGTCATCGTCACGGCGGCCGAGGACAACCTCACAAAGGGCACGGCGGGCGCCGCCGTGCAGTGCGCCAACCTGGCTCTGGGCCTGCCCGAGACCCTTGGCCTGCCGCGAGTCGGGGTCGCACCGTGAGCGAAGCTTCGGCGGCCTGCCTGCCCGCCATGCACCCCATCCTCGACAGCGCTGTTGGACAGGAGATCACGTGAGCGTCACCGCACCTACCGGCTTCCGTGCGGCCGGATTCACCGCCGGCCTCAAGCCGAGTGGCCGCCCGGACCTGGCGCTCCTCGTCAACGACGGGCCCCGCCATACCGCGGCCGCGGTCTTCACGCGCAACCGTGTCGAGGCCGCACCGGTGACGTGGAGCCGAGTCGCCGTCGCCGACGGCCGGGTGGACGCGATCGTCCTCAACTCCGGGGGCGCCAACGCGTG
>JAUNUZ010000323.1:0-1647 GCA_030537915.1 Micrococcales bacterium | reverse complement strand
CACCGGTCCGGAGGGTTTCTCCGACACTCACGCGACCGCGGAGCACGTCGCGACCGCGCTGGGCATCTCCTCCGGTGACGTCCTTGTCTGCTCGACCGGGCTCATCGGGGAGCGACTCGACATGTCCGCGTTACTGCGCGGCATCGACGGGGCCGTGGCCGCAGTGGCGGAGCCCGGCGCCGATAGCGCCGCGGCGGGGACCGCGGCGGCCACCGCAATCATGACGACCGACACGGTGTCCAAGGAGGTCACCTTCACCGGCGACGGTTGGTCCATCGGGGGGATGGCCAAAGGTGCCGGGATGCTCGCGCCCTCCCTGGCCACGATGCTCGTCGTCCTTACCACCGACGCCGCGCTGCCGGCCGAAGTTCTCACCGCCTGCCTTCACCAGGCCTGCGGCGTCACCTTCGATCGCCTCGACTCCGACGGCTGCATGTCGACCAACGACACGGTCGCTCTACTGTCCTCTGGTGCTGCCCTCGTCGACGTCGCCGTCGAAGACTTCACGGCGGGACTCACCGACGTCTGTGCCCGGCTCGCACAGGCGCTGCTGTCCGACGCCGAGGGTGCCAAGCACGACATCACCATCGAGGTCGTCGGTGCCGCGAGCGAGGACGATGCCCTGACCGTCGGGCGCGCGATCGCCCGCAACAACCTCTTCAAGTGCGCCGTCTTCGGCGGCGATCCGAACTGGGGCCGCATCCTCTCCGCCGTCGGCACCACCGACGCCGCTTTCGAGCCGAGCCGCCTGGACGTCGCGTTCAACGGCGTCCAGGTATGTCGCGCGATGGGCGTCGGTGACGACCGCAGCGGGGTCGACCTCAGCGACCGCGCCGTCCACGTCCTTGTCGATCTGCACGCCGGCGACAGCCGCGCGACGGTGTGGACCAACGACCTGACTCACGACTACGTCCACGAGAACTCGGCCTACAGCACATGACCGGCACCGACTCCACGCCGGCCGACGAGACCCCGACCACCCAGACCACCGGCGGGGACGGGACCGTTGGGCCCCTGCTCTCGGCGGCGCATGCCGACAGCTACCTCGTCCCGAATATGCCCGACGAGGCCCGGGAGCGGCGACGGCGCACCGATGCCGCGTCGGCGGCCGACAAGGCGACCACGCTCGTCGAGGCCCTGCCCTATCTCGAGGCTTTCCGGGGTGCCATCGTCGTGGTCAAGTACGGCGGCAACGCGATGGTGCGCAATGACCTCAAGGCGGCCTTCGCCAAGGACCTCGCGTTCCTGCGGTATGCGGGGCTGCGCCCGGTCGTCGTGCACGGTGGCGGTCCGCAGATCGGCGCGATGCTGCGCCGTCTCGGCATGACGAGCGAGTTCGTCGGCGGCCTTCGGGTCACGACTCCGGAGATCATGGACGTCGTTCGGATGGTGCTCGTCGGGCAGGTGGGCCGCGAGCTCGTCGGCCTGCTCAACCAGCACGGACCGATCGCGGTCGGCCTCTCGGGCGAGGACGCCCACCTCTTCGGCGGTCGGCGCCGCAGCACGCTGGCCGACGGCAGCGACGCCGAGCTCGGGCTTGTCGGTGACGTCGTCACGGTGGACTGCTCGGCCGTGCTCGCCCTGCTCGACGCCGGCCGCGTCCCGGTCGTCTCGACGATCGCCCCCGATCTCGACGAGCCGGGTCAA
>JAUNUZ010000322.1 GCA_030537915.1 Micrococcales bacterium | reverse complement strand
TCACGGGCCTCGTGTGGCTCATGCTCGGGTGGTCGCTCTTCGTCACGTGGGTCGGTGCGCTACTCGACCTCCCGCAAGCGATTGTCGACGCGACCCCCTTCGCGGCCCTACCCCAACTCCCTGGGGGAGCCATGGAATGGGCGCCGGTCCTGGCCGAGACCGCGCTCGCGGCCGCCCTCATCGCGCTGGGGATCCTGGGCTACCGACGTCGGGACATCACTTCGACCTGAACTGCCCTTCCCGTCCGGTCCGATCCTGGCGAGGAGCTCAGTCGGCGGGCGTGGATTCCGGCTGCTCGGCCCACCACGCGAGCAGTTCGCGGCGGGCGGCCTCGGGTCCGATCAGCCCCTGATCGAGCCGGACCGCGAGGAGGAACTTGTAGGCCTTCCCCAGCAACCGCCCCGGAGCGATACCCAACGTCTGCGCGATCTCGTAGCCGTCGAGTTCTGGGCGCACGGCACGCAGCTCCTCGGCGGCCATGAGTTCGGTGATGCGCGCCTCGAGGGAGTCGTAAGCGGAGGCGAGCCGGGCCGCCTTACGACGGTTGCGCGTCGTGCAGTCTGCCCGGGTCAGCCGGTGCAGCCGCGGGAGGAGGGAACCGGCATCGGTGACGTACCGACGCACCGCCGAGTCCGTCCACTCCCCTTCTCCATAACCATGGAAGCGCAGATGCAGCTCGATGAGCCGTGCGACCGCCTTGGTGGTCTCCTTGTCGAACCGCAGCGCGTTGAGGCGCCTTGTCGCCATCTTGGCGCCGACGACCTCGTGGTGGTGGAAGCTGACCCCACCACCGGGTTCGAAACGCCGGGTGGGCGGCTTGCCGATGTCGTGCAAGAGGGCAGCCAGGCGCAGCACGAGATCGGGTCCCGGCACCGATTCCGGTGGCCCGTCCGCGGGTCCTTCGAGGGCGATCGCCTGGTCCAGCACCGTGAGCGAGTGCTCGTAGACGTCCTTGTGGCGGTGGTGTTCATCGATGGCCAGCTGCATCCCGGGCAACTCCGGCAGGACGCGCTGCGCCAGCCCCGTGTCGACGAGGACCCGCAGACCTTCGCGGGGCTGCGGCGCGAGGAGGAGCTTGACCAGCTCGGCCTGGATCCGCTCGACCGAAACGATCTGTAGGGAGTCCACAGCCGCGTGAATCGCCTGTGCGGCGCCCGGGTCGAGCTCGAAGCCCAGTTGGGCGACGAAACGGGCTGCGCGCATCATCCGCAGGGGATCGTCCGCGAACGACACCGCGGGCGGTCCTGGGGTGCGCAACCGACCGTTCGCGAGGTCGGCCAGGCCCCCGTGCGGGTCGACGAAGCGCAGCTGGGGCAGGCACAGCGCCATCGCGTTGACGGTGAAGTCCCGACGCACGAGGTCCTGTGTCAGATCGTGTCCGAAGGCGACGACGGGCTTGCGGGTGATCCCGTCGTATGCGTCTGCTCGATAGGTCGTGATCTCGATGGTGTAGGTGCCCCTGCGCATGGCGATCGTGCCGAAGCTGCGCCCGACATCCCACAGCGCGTCGGCCCATCCGGCGACGACCGCCTCGATCTGCTCCGGGGTCGCGCTCGTCGTCAGGTCGAGGTCACTGCTGCCGCGCCCCAGGAATGCATCGCGCACCGGGCCACCGACGAGCGCCAGTTCGTGGCCCGCGCCCGCGAAGCGCTCCCCGAGGTCGGTGAGCACCTGCATGACCGGGGCCAGCTCCCGCAATGCCTGCGGCAACAACGGCTCGATGCGGGCGTTGGGATCTGGTGCGGACACAGGAGCCAAGAGTAGGCGACGGCGGTCACGACTCTTTGACGCCCGGTTCATGCGCCAGGGTCGTGCACCCGGGTCGTGCGCCTCGGAACCCGGTGAGACTCCGCGGGACGTCGATGTCCTGGCTCCGCCATCCGCGCAGGTGCCCTAGCTACAGTGACTAAATGACCTTCACCCAGCGCCCCAGCCGACCGATGCATCGGTTGCCTGCTGTGCTGGAGACCTCCGCCGGTGGAATCGTCGTCGACGTCCAGGAGGGTCGCGCCCAGATCGCCGTCATCGCGAGACGTAACCGCGCGGGCCGCATCGAGTGGTGCCTGCCCAAGGGACACCAGGAGAACGATGAGACCCTCATCGAGACCGCCGAGCGCGAAGTGGAGGAGGAAACCGGTATCGAAGGCCGCGTTCTGACGGCCCTCGGCACGATCGACTACTGGTTCTCGACCCACGATCGCCGTATCCACAAGGTCGTTCATCACTACCTGCTCGAGGCGGTCGGCGGTTACCTCACCATCGAGAAGGACCCGGACCACGAAGCGATCGACGTTCAGTGGATCCCCTTGGGGCAGGTGCAGGATCGACTGACCTTCCCCAACGAGCGACGTATCGCCCAGTTGGCGTGGGAGAGGCTGGCAGGGCAGGGATGAGAGGGCGCCTGAGCGCCGCTTCGATCCGCGTGAGTCTCGTGTCGAGGATGGGGCTGTGCACCGTGTTGACCGCCGGTCTCCTCGTGCCGATGGGACAGATCGGCGCCATCACTGCTAACGCTGTGACTCCCAACACCGTGGCTCGCAAGGCCATGACGCCCAACGCCGAGACGGCGACCGGATCAGCTGCGGCCAGTCCAGGCGTAGCCGATTCCGGCCGGACCCGGCGCGCACCGAGACCGATCGCCGGCACGGCCGCGGCGCCCCTCGCGCTAGAGGTCAGCGCGGTCAACCCCGCCGTTGCGACTCCCGGCAAGCCCGTGAACGTCGTCGTCAGCGTGTCCAACACGGCCGCCACCCCAACAAACGGGCCTGTGGAGGTGTCCTTGGGCCTCGGCTCTGCGGGGGCCTTGATCACCAGGACACAAGTGCGTGCGTTCGCCGAGAAGCCGGCGCCAACCGACCGCATCGTAGGTAGGACCATGACGCCGACCCCGATCCCGGCAAAGGCTGCTTTGACGGTCAACATCTGGATCCCGGGATCGGCCATCCCCTCTCCCCGGCCCTTCGGCGTGCTCCCGCTGGCACTTCAAGCCCGGGTCGTGTCTGCTGAGGCGGACACGACCCCGTCGACCTCGCCACCGACGTCGGGCGCCTCGCCCGCGACGAGCACGCCCACCGCCCCCGGCGCTTCCGTCATCGCCACGCACGCCAGCTTCCTGCCCTTCCAGACCCGCAAGGAGTACCAGCCGCTTGACATCGCCATCGTGGCGCCGCTGACGCTCGACCCCGATCCCGCGCTGGTCAACGCGACGTCCGCGGACCGCAGGGCCGCTTGGGAACGCGCCATCGGTCCTGGCAGCCGGATCGAACGGATCCTCGACGCCACCCAGGACGAGACGGTGACCTGGGCCGTCGATCCGGCCATCCTCGGGCTTTCGCCCAAGGATTCCGCTGGCGATCCGGGCCCGCGGGCACCCACGGCAACGCCGTCTGCGCAGGCTGCCCGGTCAGGGGCTTCGTCGGCGGCTCCGTCGGGCTCGGCCCTGCACCCCGCCGTCTCCGC
>JAUNUZ010000321.1 GCA_030537915.1 Micrococcales bacterium | reverse complement strand
CGATTCCCCCGGGCAACACGAAGGCGTCTTCGCGCGTGAACGGGAAGGCGAACAGGCCGATGCCGAACGGCACGAAGTAGAGCAGTACAAAGAGGACCGTCCCGCCGACGAACGCGACGATCGCGCACCAGGCTGCGCCGAGGAGCCGCGGGGCGAGGCCGCGCGTACTGACCGGGTCGGCTAGGTCGAGGCCGAGCAGGGTTCGGGCGGTGGCGATCTCGACCGACCGAACCGGGGGCGCGCACGCGACGGTGACGATCCCGACGATGGCCAGCACGGCGAGCACGGGGATCAGGACGATGTTCGTCGGCGTCGGTGGCAGCCGCAGCGAAGTCGTGACGAAGCCCCACACCAGCAGCGTCGGAGGTAGCGCGAGGGCCGCCCCGAGGAATACGTGGGCGGTCTGACCCCACCCGAGGACGTGACGCATGCCTCCTAGTCTCTCAGCGGGGGTCAGCCCTCGCCTCCCCCGATCGGGGGAGCGCGAACTACCGGCTCGGGGGAGCGTGTCGACCGGCGGGAGGGATGCGCCCGAATCGCCGCGCCGAGCAGGCTTGGAGCATGAAGACAACGACTCCTGAGACCACGGCGACCAGCTTGTCCGGCCTGCGCCGCACCTTATGCGTCGGCGCGGTGCTGGCGTGCCTGCCCTACCTGGCGCTCAAGGCGATCTGGCTGCTCGGCGGGCGGGTCGGCCTCCTCGATCCGGAGTTCGGCACAAGCGCAACGATGCACGTCGCCAACGCCCTGACATTTGCGATGGAGGCGGTCGCGCTGACGCTCGCCGTGGCGTTCGTCGCACCGTGGGGTCGACGCCTACCGGCGCCGCTGGTGTTGCTGCCGATGTGGATCGGCACCGGGCTCCTTGGCGGGATCCTTTTCGCCCTCGGCTTCACGGCGTTCACGCAGGTGCTCGGCACGCCGGCGGCCCCTTCGTCACCGTCGCCCGGCGCCCCCGGATCGCCGCAGGCCGCGATTGCGCAGTGGGTGTTCGTGGTCGTATACGCGGGCTTCAGCGTGCTGGGCCTGTGCCTGCTCGGCGGCTTCGCGCTCTACGCCGCAGAACGCTGGTTGCGCCCCGGCGGGTGGGGTCGGCGGCTCGACACCTGGCCCGCGGGTGGTGCCACTTCGACCCGCCGCTGGGAACTGCTCGCAGGGCCGACGGTCGTCTTCGGCGTCGGCGTGCTGGTCGCGGGATTCGCAGGCCGCACCAGCGGGCTCGACTGGTCGCTCGCCGACGGCACACTCACGATCGCGGCAGGGCTTGGCCTCATGGCGCTCGCCGGGGGCCGACCGGGCGGGCTGCCGGGTCTGGTTCCGACGGTCGGTGTCTGGGTCGGGTCGGGTGCGCTCACCGCCTGGGGCGCCTACCACTTCGTCCTGCTCGCCGTCCCGAACGACCTCACGGGCGGCGCTGCGCTGGACGCGTCCGGCCTGCTGCTACAGGGGGCCCGGATCGCGCTCGGCGGTGCCCTCGCGGCCGGGCTGTGGTCGGTCCGACCGCAGGTGGGCCTGCGCCCCTACCGATCTGCGGGCCAGCCCCAAGCCTTTGCGGTCGAGGCCCAGTCTCTGCCGCTCCTGTGACCAGGGCAGCTGGAGCGGGAGCGTCGTCGTAGGGCAGAGGCTTGCGGACGGCCTGTGGCGCGTCGAGTTACAGGATCGGCCTGATGGCCGAGGGCCGCCCTGCGGCCGCCAACGTGACGAACGGCGACAGGGGCTGGGTGGGCACGACATAAGCGCCGACGCAGTGGTAGTAGTCAGGTCGACCGGGCCACACGGCGCCGGACTCGCGCAGGTCCTCGTCGAGTTCGTTGATCCAGGTGCCGCGCTCATCGATGAAGTGGGTCGCGGCGTGGTCCCACAGGCGCCGGTACCAGCCCTCCCAGTACGGGTCACCCGTCGTGCGCAGCAGGGCCGCCGCGGTCTGGATCCCCTCGCAGACGGGCCAGTGCAGTCGCAGGCGCGAGACCGGGGTGCCATCCCAGTCGACCGTGTAGACCAGGCCCACCTGGCCGTCCGCGGCCCAGCCCCGCTCCAGCGCCGTGCGGGCAAGGTTCGTCGCCGCGTCGACGAGCCAACCCCGGTCCGCGGGCCCGACATCGGCAGGGGAGGCGTGCAGCGCGAGCAGGAAGCGGGACCACTCCAGGGAGTGTCCGTAGGTCGCCCCGTAGGGCCGGAAGGGATGGTTCGGCTCGTCGCGGTTGTACTCGGGCCGCTCCTGCCACTGCTCGTCGTAGTGCTCGGGAATGAGCCAGTCGCGGGCGCGGGCGGCCTGGTGGATGATCCGCGTCGCCATCGCGAGCCCGCGCCGGTGCCACCGCGCGTCGCCGGTGACATCGCCGATGGCGAGGAAGGCTTCGAGGCCGTGCATGTTCGCGTTGGCGCCGCGGTAGGTCTCGCTGTCGCTCCAGTCCCGCGCGAAGGACTCGCGCAGCATCTGCGCCTGCTCATCCCACAACCGGTTGTCGATGACAGCGATGACCTGGTCCAGGAGCGCCGGGGCGTCAGGATGTCCGGCGGCGCACGCCGAGGCGGCGGCGAGCCCGACGTGCACATGGTCGTAGGCGGCCTTGCGCAGATCGGGCTGGGTCGGGTCGCTGAACCAGCCGCCGCGCTCGGTATCGGCGAAGAGCCCGGTCAGCGAGGCCATCGCGTGGTCGAGCAGGTCGCCGGAGCCGGGGATCCCGAGCACGACGCCGATGGCCGACGAGTGCGCCATCCGGGCGGTGAGGAAGAGCGCGGGGTAGCGATCAGGCATCGGACGCCCCTGCGCGTCCTGGTAGGCGAATCCGCCGCCGGGCAGGGCCGAGCCGGATCCGAACCGCAGAAGTCGCCGGAGCGAGTCGTCGAGCCAGGCGGTGTGGGTCGAGGTGGTCAGCCAGCTACGTGTCGAATCCACCGGAGAGCTCATCCGCCCAGCTTGGCAGGGTTATCGGCTCCTGCAGGGCCCTGGGGGGTTCTGCCCGCCCCGGAACCGTTCCTGACCCTCCTCAGCTACCGGGGGTGAGCACGACCTTGAGGCACCCGTCCTTCTTCTTATGGAACATCTCGTAGGCGGCCGGCGCCTGCGACAGCCCGAGCCGGTGGGTAGCGAGATTCTCTACATCGAAGGCATCCCGCTCGATCAGCAACTCCAAGAGTTCCGGCGTCCACCGTTTGACGTTGGCCTGACCCATCCGCAACGTGAGCTGCTTGTCGAAGATCTGCATCATGTTGATCGGATCGGCCGTGCCGCCGTAGACGCCGATGAGCGACACCGTGCCGCCCCGCCGGACCGCGTCGAAGGCGAGGCGCAGCGCGGCGGTGCTGTCCACGCCGAAGCTCGCGGCCGCGGCGCGCGCGAGCGGCTTGGGCAGGTAGCCGGCGAGGTTGGTCGCCGTCGACTTCACCGAGTCACCGTGCGCCCCCATGCCGACGGCTTCGACGACCCCATCGGCGCCGCGACCGCCGGTCAGTCGGCGCACCTCGT
>JAUNUZ010000320.1 GCA_030537915.1 Micrococcales bacterium | reverse complement strand
GCATGGTGGGTGCCCTCGTCAAGCAGATCAACCCGGCCAAGATGCTCGAGCGCTACCCGGCGATCGCCAAAGTGGCCAAGGACAACATCTACACAAACATCCCCCAGCAGCACCTGGCGGCCTGGGCCGAGCTCGCCAGCCGGATGCAGCAAGGCGAGATCCGCAGCCTGCCCTTCAGCAACAAGGTGGTCAACGTCGGCAACCCCGACTACGCACTCATCCAGCAGATGGTGCAGGAGGCGATTTCGGGGACACTGCGGACGCCGACCCCGAGCGCATCCGCTGGGGTGACGAAGGCGCCGAGCACAAGCCCAGGCGCTACCCCCACGCCGACCACCGATGGCATCGTCAAGGTGTCGGACGCCTGCTGACCTCGTCGGCTGCATCGGCCTCGGCATCGAGATCGGCACGCTCGTCGGCGCAGTCAGCGCGGCGTCGGCGCCACCAGGTGAGGACCATCGCCACGATGACACCGATCGAGACGACGCCGGCCCATTTGGCATATTCGGCCAGGAGGGGCAGCCCTCGCTCCCCCACGGCGTAGCCCAAAGCCACACAGAGCGTCTGAGTCACCACGGCGACACCGAGATCGACGAGCAGGAACGTGCGCAGCTTGGTTCCCGAGGCGCCGAGCGTCGCGAGGAGCACCTCGCGCGCCACGGGTAGGGGGATGTAGGTGACCGCGATGGCCAGCACCTGGTAGCGGTGCACAAGCCTCTCGGCGCGCGCGATCCGTCGCAGGGCGCGCGGGGTCGAGCCGGAGAGCCGCGTGAGGACCCGATCGCCCCACAGTCGCCCGGCCCACCAATACACCCAGTGGAACTTCATGATCGAGAGCACCGCCAGCGGTAACGACCACCACAGGGTGGCCTCACCAGTCCGGGTCAGCACGCCGACGGCGACGAGCGCGACCCGAGAACCCGTGATGGCAGCCAACGCCTCGGGGGACATCGCGAGCAGGATGGGCCGCAGCGGGAGGAAGACCAGCCCGTAGGCGACGGTCACCGTCAGGGCGACCGAGCACCAGACCTCCGCCCGACGGCGCGGGCCGGCTGCGGACGCCGCAGATCCCCGGCGGAAAACCGCCGGGGATCTGTGGTGCTCTGGTTGGGAGCGGAAGATCAGAGGGGACGAACTGCGTCCGCCTGCGGGCCCTTCGGGCCCTGGGTAACCTCGAACTCGACACGCTGTGCCTCGTCCAGGGAACGGTAGCCGTTCGTCTGGATCGCGGAGTAGTGCACGAAAACGTCGGGGCCACCGCCGTCCTGAGCAATGAAGCCGAAGCCCTTTTCAGCGTTGAACCACTTAACGGTGCCCTGTGCCATGGGAAAAAACAACTCTCTATCTTGATCGGCCGATGAATACCGCACTTCGCGGGATCCAGGCTGCCGCACTCACCCCACAACGAGCGGGACGGGCCCGTTCTGGCGAAACACTGCTTAGCGACGTTTCTTCGAACTGCGAGGAACTGCACATGCAACCGCGGCCCACGTTAGCACGGTGTGCCCCGTCAACGGCAGTCTGCACTGAATCGGTCGGAACGCTCCGTCGCACCGACAAGGGACTTGGCTTGAATCCGCCTGCTGTCCACTTTGCTACTTTTGCGCAGGGATCGTGGCGTGGGCGCCCACCACGTCGGTCTTCGCCCGACATCCGCAGGACTCGCGATGCGTGATCTCACCCGACAGGCGCAGGGTCTGGGCAGGTGCCTTCGGGTCGGCGATGCGCCGCACCAGCAGCTGCACGGCTCGCGCCCCGATGGCGAAGCTTGGTTGGGCGATCGTCGTCAGGCGCGGCGAGAAGACGTCACCCCAGGGCAGATCGTCGAAGCACACGACGGCCATCTGACCCGGCACCTCGACCCCTGCGTCCTGCAGCGCTCGCAGCGCTCCCATTGTCATCGCGTCGTTCGCGATGAAGACTCCGGTGGGCGCGGGCCTGGCCGCCAGGAGTGCCATCATGGCCCGCCGGCCGCCTTGCTCGGTGGAATCCCCATCGACGACATACTGCGGGTCGACGCGCAGACCGCGGCGACGATGCACGCAGCGATAACCCTCCAGCCGCTCGCTCGTCGTCGCCAGACCGGCCCGACCTGTGATGATGCCGACTCGCTTGTGCCCGATCTGCAACAGGTGCTCGACCACTGAGGCGGAACCGTTCTCGTTCTCCACGCCCACCTGGTCGACGCGCATGTCCTGCAGTCGGTCGATGACGACATATGGCACCGAATGCTCCTGTAGGAGGCGCAGGGTCGACTGCCGCCAGCCAGCCGTCGGGGCGATGAGCAGGCCGCGGACATGGTGAGCGAGCAGATTGGCGACGACACGCTCCTCTCGCTCCTCGTCATCGCGAGTGTCCGACAGGAGCAACTGCATGCCCTGGCGATGCGACTCGGCTTCGATCCCCGCGACGAGTTCCTGGCCGTACATGCTCGAAACCCAGGACATCGACAGTCCGATGGTCACCGTGGATCCGGCGGCCAGCGACCGCGCGACCGGCTTGTGGGTGAAGCCGAGCTCATCCATCACGGCCAGGACGGCTGCCCGAGTCTGCGGGGCCACGGGCCGCGTGCCATTGATGACGTGCGAGACCGTGCTCACGGAGACTCCTGCCGCCTTGGCCACCGAGGTCATCGTCACTGCAGACATCTCCCCATCTTTGCGCAACAATCGACCCTGAATCGAGCCATGTGACGTGACGCAGATCACGTCAATAATTCTGCGCTGACATGCCGGAGCGGGTTCGACCGCGCACCGGCCACGCCCATTCCCACTGCGAGGCCGAGCCGTATACCCCTGGGGGTATGCTTTGGGGACAGCGACGGCATAGGCCGTCGACACCGACATCCTGGAGGGATCATGTGTCAGAAGGCGACGTGTTCGCGCTGCGGCAAGGCGACGTGGAAGGGATGCGGACGGCACATCGACCAGGCGCTCGCCGGCGTCCCCTCAGGCCAGCGCTGCCGGTGCACGAACTCGGCTGACTCCGCGGAGCCCAAGCAGGGCGGGATGCTGGCTCGGCTCTTCGGCCGCTGACGCGGCGCCCCGAGCCCGCCCGGGGCATACGGCCGGGGTGCGCGGAGGGCGTGGGATTCGAACCCACGATGACGTTGCCGCCATAGCGGTTTTCAAGACCGCCGCACTAGGCCACTATGCGAGCCCTCCTGACTCGCGACACGACACGACACCACACGACGCGAGCCGACCCGTCGAGGCGGGCCGTGTCCCTACGGTACCGGTGCGCCAGCGGTCTGCATCCGGGCCTCCTCGCGTCATAGCGCGGCGTGCTGGCGAACTGCGAACGACGTCCTGCCCGCAGAGCTGCACGCGGCCCCTCTTGTCGCGCCTTAAGGCTCCTGCCCATAGAGTCGAGCCCGACGTAGTCAACGAAAGGAAGCTCAATGAACAGGCTTATGTTCATCGCCGGAGCCGCTATCGGGTACGTGCTCGGCGCACGCGACGGCCGTGGCCGCTACGAGCAGA
>JAUNUZ010000319.1:2865-3508 GCA_030537915.1 Micrococcales bacterium | reverse complement strand
GCGGACGACGAAGGCGGGCCCTGTGAGCGTTCGGGTCGCCTATCTGACGAGTCAGTACCCCGCCCTGTCCCACGCCTTCATCGAGGCAGAGATCGAAGCGATCCGCGGGTGCGGGGTCGAGGTGGCGACCCACTCCGTGCGCCCCTGCCCGCCGCAGGAGTTGCGCTCGGCGACCATGCGCGCCGAGGCAACGCGAACGCGCAGCCTGCGGGGCACACCCGCAACCGAATGGTCCCAGGCCGTCGCCCGCCTGGCCCGTCGACGCCCCGACGTCCTGGCAGCCGGGCTGCGCCTCGCGGCGGGCAGCGGCCGCCGGGCGGTGCGCACCAAGACCTGGCAGCTCTTCTACCTGGCGGAGGCCGCGCTGCTCTACGAGCGCGTGCGGGCCGACGGCATGCGACACGTGCACGCGCACTTCGCAAACGTGGGGGCCGATGTCGCCCGGCTCACGGCCGGTCTGGGACGCGCAGAGGACGGGCCGGGGTCGGGGTGGCGGTGGTCGTTCACCATGCACGGCCCCACCGAGTTCGAGGAGGTTGCCTCCTTCGACCTGGCGGCCAAGGTCCGTTCCGCAGACGGCGTCTCCTGCATCAGCGATTTCTGCCGCAGTCAGCTCATGCGCTTCGTCGAGCCTGCGCACTGG
>JAUNUZ010000319.1:0-2855 GCA_030537915.1 Micrococcales bacterium | reverse complement strand
TGCGTGTCGTGCGCATGGCCGTCGACACCGACCGCTACCACCCCGCGCACGACACGTCGGTGCGCGGGGCGGGAGTCGGCCCGGGCCGCCTGCTCAGCGTCGGCAGGCTCGTGCCGGAGAAGGGTGCCCCCGTCCTCCTGAACGCCCTGGCACTCCTGGCCGCCCGAGGCATCCGCCCCGCCACGACGATCGTCGGCGCCGGGCCGCTGGCTCAGCCCCTCGCCGCGCAGTTGGCGGACCTCGGCCTCCAGGACAGTGTCGCTCTCGTCGGCCCCATCGGCCAGGACGACCTGCCGGAGCTCTATCGCGCCGCAGATGCCCTCGTGCTACCCAGCTTCTCCGAGGGCTTGCCGGTCGTCCTCATGGAGGCGATGGCCAGCGGCCTGCCGGTGGTCACGACCCAGATCGCCGCTATCGGCGAACTCGTCCGCGACGGCGGCAACGGTCGCATCGTGCCTCCCGGCCGCGCCGACCTCCTCGCGGATGCCCTCGCCGACCTGCTGGCTGATCCGGAACGAGCACGGGCCTGGGGCCGGGCCGGCCGCCGACGGGTCTGTCAGGACTTCACGACCGCGGTGACCGGCCCGGCGATGGCCGACTTCCTTGCCACGGTGGCGGACCCCACTCGGCCGTGCTAACTGCGCTGCTGGAGGGCTGCGATCAGCCCTGAGCGGGCTTGCCGTAGTCGACTTCTAGCGCCTGCACCTTGTCCCAGGGGAATTTCGCGAGCACCGAGTGCGCCGGCCCCCCGAGGAGGATGTCCCAGGGGTTGACCCCGGTGCGACTCTTCTGGGCGCGCCCGGACTGGGTCGCCACGCCGACGCTGCCCGCGCGATCGGAGACGATGAACCCGTACTTCTGGGCGGCTCGCGCGATCGTCTCCCCAAGTGGGGTCAGTCCCAGTGTGTTGACGTCGAGGGAGGGGTCCAGCCGCAGCCGCTGGCCCTCGCGCAGGTGCGTCGGATCGAGGCTCGCGCCGTCCGTCCGGTTCGCGGGGTAGGAGATGAGTGTGCTCGCCTCCTTGACCGTGAGGTAGATGGCGTGGTCGATGTCCCCGCGTGCTGCCTCCTGGATCCCGATCACGCCACCGGCCATGACAAGTCCGGAGGCGCTCGCGCCGAAGGGTACGGGGAAGAGGCCGTCGGAGGTGGAGAGTCCGTCGACCCGGCCACCCCAGCACGCCGACCAGCCGCCCGTGGGGGTGCGCTTGACCTGCCAGAACTCCCAGATCTGATCGGTCTGCGGCTCGTAGATGCTCATCTGGGCGTCGGTCCCGCTGGCCGCCATGGCGTCCTCCGGGATCGGGACGTCGACGAAGTACTTGTCCTGGTCATAGAGCCCGTGCGGCAGGTAGCCCTTCTTCTGGCAGTCGTCGAACTCGACGGTCACGCGTGGTGTCGCGGGGGAGGCTCGATAGACCGAGGCGTTGTAGTTGTAGGCGTTGACGGCAGCGGGCAGCTCGACACCCCCTTCGATGTCCTGGCGCAACCGATGCATGAGCGCCCCGGAGTCCGCAGCGATCGGCGCATCGGCGACGGGCCGGTGGTAGACGCTGGTATCCGGCAACGGGATGAGTGCGGTGTCGGGCAGTTCGGCGCGGGCGGCCGGATCGGTCGAGGTGACCTCGATCGCCGAGACCAGGGGCAGGCCCACGTGCGCGGCGAACTGGATCGTCAGCATCCCGTCCTCGACCCGCACGGGGAAACTCACCTCGTGGGCAGCGCCCTTGCCGACCTGCGCGACGATGTCGACCCCGGTCGCGACCGGGCGCCCCTCGGCGCTGATGTCGAAGACTCGCTGGCCGGCCTCGTCCCACTCCCCGTCGGCCATCAGCAGGCGAACGTAGTAGTCCGCCTTGGCTGGGACCGGCACGATCATCCCCTTCCCCCCGAGCCCACCGATCTGGAACAGTCCGTCGTCTTCGGTGCCCGTGACGTCCTTGCCGAGAAGGTGAGTCACCCGCCGACTCGTGCCGAAGCCGGTGCCCAGGCGCTTCCAAACGCGTCCCTGTGTGTCCGTGATCGCGATACCGCGAGCGCTCATCCGCGCTGCGAAGGTCTCACGCGGGGTCTCGATGACCTCGATCGCGGCCACCAGCGGCAGATCCGAGCGCGGGTGGAAGCTCAGGTCGAGGACGCCGTCCGTCACCTGCGCGCGGAAGGAGACGTCGTGGGCGGCGGCCTTGCCGACGGAGGCGAAGATGTCGACACCGGCGGCGACCGAATGTCCCTCGGCCTCGACGTCGAAGACACGCTTGCCCTTGGTCCCGTAGAAGTCCTCTGCCATGAGCAGACGCACGTCGTACGCGCCGCTGCGCGGCACCGGCAACCGGTAGCCCGTCACGCCGAAGGCGTTCGCGGCGTAGAGCCCGTCCTCCTGCGTCCCTGCGATGTCCTTGCCGACGAGGGTCGTCGAGTAGTTCAGAGTCCCCAGCGAGGGGGAACGAGCCACCCACACCCGGCCCGTCGAGTCCGTGAACGGTTGCCAACGGGCGGTCATCCGGCTGACGAAAGGCGCTTCGGCCGGTGCCGCCGCGGCGGCCCCTGCGGCAGGACCCACGCCGGCCACGGCCGGGCCCAGCGTCATCAGGGCGCCTACGCCCAGGGCGGTGGCGGTGATCAGGACGGTCCGAGACCGCGTCGAGCGGGTCGTTCGGCGGCTGGGCATGGCGAAGCTCCTTGCGTGTGGGTGGCAGGTTGCGTGAGCGGTCGGTCAGACCTGCGGGCGCGGGCATGGACACAGCCCCGCACGGGCAGGGTGGAGGAGTGTCGGGCAGGCGGCAGCGGAGTCGCCCCTGCAGTGGATGGGTTGCGGCACCTTTTGGGACGCCGAGTCGGCGGCACCTTTGGGGCGCC
>JAUNUZ010000318.1 GCA_030537915.1 Micrococcales bacterium | reverse complement strand
CGGCTGCTCGCCCGCGACCTGGGGGCCGGGGTGCTCGCGCCCGAGTTCGAGACCATCACCGAGGCCGCCTCTGGTGGATCCGCTGCTGCCCCGGCCGACGCTGACTCCGCAGGGCCGGCGCAGCCTCAGCTCGTCATCGTCGCCGCGCCACCCGACGTCGCGGGAGAGGTCGTCACGGCCGCACTGCTGCGCTGGCCAGACGCGGTCGTCACGGACGTCTCGTCGGTCAAGCAGGCGGTGCTGGCGCAGGTGAGTGCGGCGGGAGCGCCGGTGGCGCGTTATGTCGGGAGCCACCCGATGGCCGGTCGCGAGCGCAGCGGGGCGATCGGCGCGCAGGCGGACCTCTTCGAGGGTCGCCCGTGGGTCGTCGTGCCCCACGACGCCAGCGACGCAGAGGCCATCGACCTCGTCGAGCTCGTCGCGCGGCTCACGGGAGCGGTTGCCACCCGCATGGACGCGGCCGCCCACGACGCCACCGTCGCCGCGATCTCGCACGTGCCCCAGGTGGCCGCCAGCCTGGTCGCGGCTCGACTGCGCAACCTGCCCATCGACTCGATGGGGCTCGCAGGTCAGGGCGTCCGAGACGTCACCCGCATCGCCGCGAGCGACCCTTCCCTGTGGACGCAGATCCTCGCCGGCAACGCACCCGCAGTCCTGAGCGTGCTCGACGACCTCGCGCTCGACCTGGACCGTATACGGCAGGCACTGTCGAGCATCCAGGGCCCGGGTTCCCCGCAGGATCGCGCCGCGCCGGTGTCACAGCCGGGCCCGCGAGCCATCCTCGCCGGCCTTGTCGCGGACGGTAACGCCGGGCATGCGCGCATCCCCGGCAAGCACGGCAGCGCGCCCACGACCTACGCGATCGTCACCGTGAGCATCCCCGATCGCCCCGGCGAACTCGGGAGGCTCTTCCTCGAGGTCGGCGAGGAGGGCATCAACCTCGAGGACATTCACCTCGAGCACGGACTGGGTGCGCAGATCGGCATCCTGGAGCTCTCGGTGATGCCGGCGGCTGCCGATCCGTTGCGAGCCGGCCTGCGAGCCCGCGGCTGGCAGTTGCTCGACTGAAGGGGCAGTCACACGGCGGCTAGGCTGTCGCGGTGACCGATATCTCCCCCGACTCGCACGCCCGCCGGCATGACGAAGACTCCGCCGATCGCGATCCCGGAGGTGAGGGACACGACGGCCTGGTCGTTGCCATCGACGGCCCGTCCGGCTCGGGCAAGTCCAGCGTCTCCCAGGAGCTGGCCCGACGCCTGGGCATCGCCTACCTCGACACCGGTGCCATGTACCGGGCCCTGACCTGGGCGGCCCTGGAGCAGGGGACCGACCTGAGCGATCCTGAGGCGCTCACCGAGTTGGCGGCAGTTCTCGACATCCAGATGGGGACCGATCCGCAGCACCCGTCCGTCCACGCCGGGGAGGCCGACGTGACTCAGGCCGTTCGCGAATCGCGGATCTCGGCTGCGGTGTCGGCTGTCGCCGCGGCGCCCGGGGTTCGCAAGCGTCTGATCGGCCGGCAGCGCTCGATCATCGCGCTGGCCCGCCGGCACGGTCACGGCATCGTCGCCGAGGGCCGGGACATCACGACCGTCGTCGCCCCAGAAGCTCAGGCCCGCATCCTGCTGGACGCCAGCGACGAGGTTCGCTTGCATCGCCGCGCGCTCCAGCTACACGGCGAAGCGGGCCACGACGTCGTCGATCGCACCCGGGAGGAGGTCCTGGGCCGGGACGCCGACGACTCCCGGGTCACGGCCTTCCTCCGGCCCGCCGAGGGCGTCGTGCGCCTCGACACCTCGGATCTGGACTTCGAGCAGACGGTCGAGGCCGTACTCGACATCGTTTACGAAGAAGCCGACCCCGGTGAGCAGGCAGATCCAGGCGCGCTCTCTCAGACGGGTGGCGCGCCCACAGCCGGCCCGCCGCCGATCGCTGAGTCGGCGAATGAAGACGTCGAGCGCGCCCTGCGCGCGGGCTTGGAGGACTTCGACCTGTCCGAGGAGGACCGGGCCCTCCTGGACTCGCGCAAGACCGCTCTCGCAGACGAGGACGACGAGACGACCCGCCCGGTCGTGGCGATCATCGGCCGTCCGAATGTCGGCAAGTCGACCTTGGTCAACCGCATCCTGGGACGCCGCGAGGCGGTCGTCGAGGACGTACCGGGCGTGACCCGGGACCGCGTCGCCTACGACGCGGAGTGGGCCGGACGAAGCTTCACGCTCGTCGACACCGGCGGATGGGAGGTCAACGCCACCGGCATCCACCTGCGGGTCGCCGAGCAGGCCGAGGTCGCCATCGAGCTCGCGGACGTCGTCATGTTCGTCGTTGACGCCACGGTCGGCCCGACCGACACCGACGGAGCGGTCGTGAAGTTGCTGAGACGTTCGCGCAAGCCGGTCGTCCTGGTCGCCAACAAGGTCGACGATCAGCGCGCCGAGGCGGACGCGGCCATGCTGTGGTCGCTGGGGTTGGGCCAGCCGTGGCCGGTCTCCGCGCTGCACGGGCGCGGCAGCGGCGACGTCCTCGATGCGGTCCTGGAGGTGCTGCCGAAGGTCTCCGGCGTCTTCGGCGCCTACCGTCGCGGAGGCCCGCGTCGCGTCGCGCTCCTGGGACGTCCGAACGTCGGCAAGTCCAGTCTTCTGAACAAGTTCGCGGGCTCCGAGCGCGTCGTCGTCGACGACGTCGCGGGCACGACCCGCGATCCGGTCGATGAGTACGTCGAACTGGCCGGAAAGACCTGGCGATTCGTCGACACAGCGGGTATCCGCAGGCGGGTGCATCAGACTCGCGGGGCTGATTTCTACGCCTCCCTGCGCACCCGTACCGCCCTGGAGAAGGCCGAGGTCGCAATCGTCCTCATCGACGTCAGCGAGTCGGTGACCGAACAGGACATCCGCGTCATTCAGCAGGTCATCGACGCTGGTCGGGCTCTGGTCATCGCCTATAACAAGTGGGACAAGCTCGACGAGGATCGGCGCTACTACCTCGAGCGGGAGATCGAGCGCGAACTTGTGCAGATCACCTGGGCCCCCCGCGTCAACATCTCGGCCCGCACCGGTCGCCACGTCGATCGCCTTGTTCCCGCGCTGGAGACCGCTCTGGCAAGCTGGGACACCCGCATCCCGACCGGTCGCCTCAACGCTTTCCTCGGCGAGATCGTCGCGGGCCATCCGCACCCGGTGCGCGGTGGCAAGCAGCCGCGGATCCTCTTCGCGACGCAGGCCTCGACGAGCCCGCCGCGCTTCGTCCTCTTCGCTTCGGGCTTCCTTGAGGCGAGCTACCGGCGCTTCGTGGAGCGTCGGCTGCGTGAGGAATTCGGCTTCACCGGCTCGCCGATCGAGTTGTCTGTGCGTGTCCGCGAGAAGCGGCGACGCGGGCGCTGAGAGGCGATTCGAAGTGCGGCCGGATGGTGCGATAAGGTTCACGAGGCCCGAGCGGAGCACGGTGTGATCGCCCGGCACAACTGAACAACGGGATGTGGCGCAGCTTGGTAGCGCACTTGACTGGGGGTCAAGG
>JAUNUZ010000317.1 GCA_030537915.1 Micrococcales bacterium | reverse complement strand
ATCCGTCGCATCCGTCGCATCGACCAACGAGGCCCCACCCGCGTCGGTCGCGGGGACACTGTGTCGCGCCGCGATGGTCTTGGCGCGCGCGCTATCCGGGCCGGGCGCGGGCACGAAGACCGCCTCGCGGTAGTAGCGCAGCTCGACGATGCTGTCGCGGATGTCGCCGAGCGCGCGGTGGCCGCCCCGCTTGTCGGGGGCGTTGAAGTAGACGCGTGGATACCAGCGCCGGGACACCTCCTTGATCGAGGAGACGTCGACGTTGCGGTAGTGCAAGTGGCCCTCGAGCTCGGGCATGTCGCGGGCGAGGAAGGCCCGGTCGGTGCCGACGGTGTTGCCGCCCAGGGGAGCCTTGCCCGGCTCGGGCACCCACTGGCGGACGTAGTTCAGGACGCGGTCCTGGCCCTCGGCCAGGCTCACCCCGGCCGCGAGCTCGGTGAGGAGCCCGGAGGTCGTATGCATCTGGCGGACGAAGTCGCCCATCTGCGCGAGCGCCTGCGCGGGCGGGGCGATAACGACGTCGATCCCGTCGCCGAGCTGGTTGAGCTCGAAGTCGGTGACGAGAACGGCGACCTCGATGAGCGCATCGTGCTCGATCGAGAGACCCGTCATCTCGCAGTCGATCCATACGATGCGGTCGGTGGTGGCTCGTCCGTTGGCAGTGCTCACTTCGCCACTCTACGACCGGCGACGATTTTGGCCCCAAGCCAGCCAGACACCAGCCAGGCCCAGTCCGCATGGGGCAGACTTGGGCCAACCGACGAAGGGTCACGATGCGCTCGACGGACGAGGTCAGAGCGGGGCAGGTGCCCCTGCGTAGCGGCCCGACCGCGGCCGGACCCGCGGTCAACCTGACCCGGCGCCCGCTGCTGCGCCGCCTGCTGCTGGGGGCGGCCATCATCGTCCTGTTCATCGTCAGCGCGCTGCTGCTTTCGGTCGCCATCGGGGTCGAGGTCGGCGGGCAGGCCGCGTTGCTGGGGGTGCTCTTCGCCGTCCTACCGGTCGGGATCGTCGTGCCCGCCCTCATGTGGCTGGATCGCTTCGAGGCCGAGCCGATCCGCTATCTACTTTTCGCGTTCGGCTGGGGCGCCCTCGTCGCCACGACGGTCTCGATAGTGCTCAACACCGGCTCGCTCATCGTCCTGAGCAACGTGGGGATCGACGCGGAGGCGGTCGGCGCGGTCATGATCGCGCCGGTCGTCGAGGAGTCGCTCAAGGGTTTGGCGGTGCTGCTCATCCTGTGGTTCCGGCGCAGCGAATTCGACGGCGTCATCGACGGGATCGTCTATGCCGGGGTGACCGCGGCGGGCTTCGCCTTCGCCGAGAACATCCTCTACCTGGGGCGCGCCTATGCCGAGATGGGCGCGCAAGGACTCGTCGGCCTCTTCGTCATCCGAGGCCTCATCGGGCCTTTTGCCCACCCGCTCTTCACGATGTGGACCGGCGTCGGGGTGGGCATAGCCGCAACCCGGACGCGGGGGGCGCTGCGCTGGACCGCCCCGATCGGCGGCCTCCTGGTCGCGATGCTCCTGCACGGCCTGTGGAACCTCGCCGCGGTCGCGGGCATCGAGGGCTTCTGGAGTTCCTACCTACTGCTCCAGGTGCCGATCTTCCTCGGCGCACTTGCCTTCGTGAGCTGGCAACGGCGCCGCGAGGGGCGGCTCATCGGCGCCAGCCTGGCGATCTATGCCGACTACGGGTGGCTCAGCGCCGCGGAGGTGGAGATGCTCGGCAGCCTGCGAGCCCGCAAGGAGGCTCGCCGCTGGGCCGCCCGGGTCGGCGGCCGTCGCGCCAAGCGCGCGATGATCGCGTTTCAGGACGACGCCAGCGGGCTCGCCCTGCTGCGTGTCCGGATGTCCCACGGCAGTGCCGGACCCGAGGCCCCGGCGCTCGAGCGGCAACTCCTGCACACGATGACCCGTTGCCGCGCGGCACTGCCCTGATCGGAAGGTCTGATGTGCTCGCCCAACCTGCACCCTGGTACCTGCGGTGTCTGCCCCGTCGACACGGGCCGAGGCGCTGGCTGGACGGCGGGGCGATCCCGTGCGACGGCGTGTCGATGCGCACGCAGGCCATGCGATGTGCGGCAATCGGGGGTACTCGCGGTGAGAGGACAGTGCCTTGGTAGAGCGTAGCGACCCGGACAGGGCCAACGCGCGGCTCGATCCGCTGAAACGCTCGCAGCTCGCGCCGCCGCCCCGCACCCTCGTCGACATCCTGGAGGCGACCGCGGACGAGCACGGCGCAGCGCCGGCGCTCGACGACGGAGACAGCGTTCTCACCTATCGGGCGCTGCTGCGGCGGGTGCGCGCCATGGCCGGCGAGCTTGCTGATCTGGGCGTGCGACGGGGGGATCGCGTCGGCATCCGGGTGTCCTCGGGCACGATCCGCCTCTACGTCTCGATCCTCGCAGCGCTCTACGCGGGGGCCGCCTACGTGCCCGTCGACGTGGAAGATCCGCAGGAGCGGGCCGATCTCGTCTTCGGTGAGGCCGACGTCGCAGCGGTCGTCGAAGACTCGGGGATGCGCGTCGTTCATCCGAGCCGTGCGGTCCGCAAGACCCCGCCCGTCGCGCCCGTCCCGGCCCTCGAGGCGCGCGGTGCGAATGCGTCACGACCCCGACTGGAGGACGACGCCTGGATCATCTTCACCTCCGGCTCGACGGGCACGCCCAAGGGCGTGGCGGTGAGTCATCGCAGCGCGGCGGCCTTCGTCGATGCCGAGGCGCGGCTCTTCCTCACCGACGACCCGCTCGGCCTTGGCGACCGGGTGCTCGCCGGCCTGTCCGTGGCCTTCGACGCCTCCTGTGAGGAGATGTGGCTGGCGTGGCGCCACGGTGCGTGCCTGGTCCCGGCCCCGCGGGCCCTGGTGCGCTCGGGGATGGACCTGGGCCCCTGGCTCGTCGCGGAGGGCATCACGGTCGTCTCGACGGTGCCGACCCTGGCGTCGCTGTGGCCGGCCGACACGCTCTCCCTCGTACGGCTGCTCATCTTCGGCGGCGAGGGGCTGCCGGGCGACCTCGCCGGGCGCCTGCTCGACCCGGAGCGGGAGGTGTGGAACACCTACGGCCCGACGGAGGCCACGGTCGTCGCGTGCGCCGCGCGGATGACCGCCACGGGCCCGGTGCGGATCGGGCTTCCGCTGGACGGCTGGGATCTCGAGGTTGTCGACGGCGACGGGCTCGCCGTGGCCGACGGCGAGGTCGGGGAGCTCGCGATCGGCGGCGTCGGACTGGCCCGCTACCTCGATCCCGGCAAGGACGCCGAGAAGTACGCGCCCATGCCGACCCTGGGTTGGGCGCGGGGGTACCGCAGCGGCGACCTGGTGCGCCGCGACCCGCAAGGCCTGCTCTTCATGGGACGCGCCGACGAACAGGTCAAGCTCGGCGGGCGACGGATCGAACTCGGCGAGGTCGACGCCGCGCTGCAGGCACTGCCTGGGGTGGCCGGGGGCGCTGCGGCCGTGAAGATGACCGGCGCGGGTCACGCCGTCCTCATCGGCTATCTAGCGCCCCACGACCCCGA
>JAUNUZ010000316.1:2009-3536 GCA_030537915.1 Micrococcales bacterium | reverse complement strand
ATCAGCCCGAAGATGAACAGGTCCATCAGTGTGCGCGTGAGGTAGAGGGTGCTGAGGCGAGCTACAAACTCACTGAAGGCAATAGCGTCCCAGAAGGGCGGAACGGATTCCGCCACGAACCACAGCGGGAACTCGACGAACGCGATGAGACAGGCGAGCGCGCCCGACGCGCCGGCGATGCGGACACCCTTGGAATCAAATCCGGCCTCCATGGTTCCTCCTTGGGAAGCAGGACGCAGCCAGCTTCGCTGTCGCCAAGACTTCGAATGGAACGGCACCACTGCCGGTCCGGCATCGTTGATCCCCGGAACCCAGTTTAGGCTGGGCGGGCGGGCAGGTGGGGTATCCTGGAGCTGCAACCCCTCCTCGCCGCTCCTGGACAGGCCTGTGACTGCCCAGGGGGCGACTGCGCCGGTCCACCAGCACGGCGCTCAGTAGAGGGGGTTTTTCGCCATGTGGGTACAGGACGTACGGATGCCGGTACAGCCTCAGGTGCCGGTCGTGATCCGGGCCGACTCGGGCTCCTCGACGCGGATGGAGACGTTCGGTGTGCCGGTGGGGCTCTACGACCGTCCCGCCGCGCGCCGACGTCTGCGTGGCGATGTGGACTATCTGACCGGCTCGGACCTCGCCCTCATCTATGCGGTGACCGGCGAATCGGTGTGGCAGGGCGAGGCGACCGGCGAGCAATTGAGCCCGTTCGCTGGAGCGATCGCCGCCGATCGCCGCGCCGGGCGTCTCGCGCCCGAGGTCGACGTGAGTGCCGGATATCTCGTCCGAACCGGGGCGGTCATCGAGGCCAACGGCGGAGCCAACCCATTCAGCGGGATCGAGCTCGACCGAGCCATCGCCTACCTCGCCTCGCGCAACCGCGGACACATCGACGTCGTGTGCTGACGCGATCCCTGCTCCCACGCGCCGACCTGCGACGAAGGCTGAGCTAGGCGCCGCGCACGGCGACACTAGGCTGATGCGGTGAGCACGCACGACGCAGATCAGCTCGACCCTTCCGGCTCAGCAGCCACCTCGATCGTCCGTGACGCCGGGGAGGCGGCGGGGCGTGCTGCCGTCCGGGATGCGCGCCGCATCGTCGTCAAGATCGGCTCAAGTTCGCTGACCTGCGCCTCTGGTCCGTTGGACGTCTCGCGCCTCACGGAGTTGACGGACGTGCTCGCCGCGCGGCGCCTGGCCGACACCTCGGTCGTCCTGGTGTCCTCCGGTGCGATCGCGGCGGGCCTCACCCCGCTGGGGATGGCCACCCGCCCGCGCGATCTCGCGGCCCAGCAGGCCGCGGCCAGCGTAGGACAAGGGGCCCTCGTCGCGGCCTACAGCGCGGCGTTTGCGCGCCACGGCATCCACGTCGGGCTTGTCCTGCTCACCATCGACGACCTGATTCGCCAGCAGCACTACGTCAATGCCCGCCGCGCCGTCACGCGCTTGCTGCGCCTCGGCGTCCTGCCGGTCGTCAACGAGAACGATGCCGTCGCCACCGATGAGATGCGCTTCGGCGACAACGATCGCCTCGCC
>JAUNUZ010000316.1:0-1909 GCA_030537915.1 Micrococcales bacterium | reverse complement strand
GAGGGCTCGCGGCGCGTCCCCTACGTCGGGTCGCGAGCGGACCTGGCGGACATCACGTTTTCCGGCGTCGGGTCTCGTGTCGGCACCGGCGGGATGGTGACGAAGGTCGAGGCGGCCCGCATCGCGACCGGCGCCGGCATCCCCACGGTGCTCGCGTCCAGCCGCGACGCCGCCGCCGCGCTCGCCGGTGACGACGTCGGCACCCTCTTTGCGACGACCGCGCCGCGACCGGCCTCGCGGATGCTGTGGCTGGCCCACGCCAGCGAACCACTGGGTGGCCTCGTCATCGACGACGGTGCCGTGCGTGCCCTCGTCGAGCACGGCGCCTCCCTGCTGCCCGCCGGCGTCGTAGGCGTGACCGGCAGCTTCCAGCAGGGAGCGCCCATCGAGATCACCGACCGGCGGGGCCGCCCCGTCGCCCGCGGCCTTGTCGCCTACGGCAGCGACGACCTGCCCCGCCTGCTCGGCCGCAGCACCCGGTGGCTCGCCGAGGTCTTCGGGCCGGAGCACGCCCGTGAGGTCGTCCACCGTGATCACCTCACCCTGCTCTAGGCGGCCCGATCAGGCCGATGCCTCGCCCGCGCAAACCGCGACAACCGGCCGCACCAGGGCGCAAGTGCGAGCTCCTGCGGCAACGGGCGCACCGGGGGCTACGGTCGAGGTATGACGATCCGCATCGATCGCGCTCACCTGCGCGACCTCACCAAGGTCAAACCTCTGTGGAAGGCCATGCTCGCCGACTATCGAGAGCTGTCCGACGGCGTCTGGGAGGTACGTGAGCCGCAAGAAGCCTGGCAGCGTCGCCATCAGGAGTACCTGGAGTGGATCAACGACGCCGGGGGAGTGGTGTTCCTGGCCACCGACACCGACACCGAGACCGATGAGATCGTCGGCTACGCCGCGCTGCGCTTCGTCACCTCCGGCGCCACCTTCGACCTGGGCGAGAGCTTCGGCGACATCGAGACCCTCGCCGTCAAGCCGGGCTACCGAGGCAAGGGCGTCGGGGCCGCGCTCTTGGCCGCCTGCCAGCGCGAGTTGGAGCGCCGCGAGATCAAGTTCGTTTCTTTGCAGACCCTCGCCAGCAATGAGAAAGCGCTGCGCCTTTACGAGCGCGCGGGTTTCCAGCCGTTCATGACCCGCCTCGTCCGGCGTGTCGACGACGGCTCCGAGTGACGCTCCGATCGAGATCGTGTCGCGACAGGCGGTCTCGCCCGGGCAGTCCGACGGTCGAACGAGCCTCGGCCCGGGCGACCCAGGCGGATACCCTCGCACCATGACCACGCTCATCGACGACGCCGTCACTGCGCAGGTAGCGGAGCTCGCCGCCAGGGCGCGCGAGGCTTCCCGGACCCTGGCCCTGCTCTCGCGAGCCGACAAGGATGCCGCGCTGCTGGCGTTGGCCGAGGCCGTCGTCGCGGGCATCCCCCAGGTCATCGAGGCCAACGCCCGCGACCTCCAGCGAGGTCGCCAGTGCGGCATGCCGCAGGGGTTGCTGGATCGGCTGCGCCTCGACGAGCCGCGCCTACTCGCAATCGCCGACGCACTGCGTCAGATCGCGACCCTGCCGGACCCCGTCGGGGAGGTGGTCCGCGGCTCGTCGCTGCCCAACGGGCTGCAGATCCGCCAGGTGCGGGTGCCGATAGGGGTCGTCGGGATCATCTACGAGGCCCGGCCCAATGTCACGGTGGACGCGGCAGCCCTCGGGCTCAAGAGCGGCAACGCGGTCATCCTGCGCGGTGGGTCTGCGGCAGCGGACAGCAACGCCGCCCTCGTGGACCTCATGCGAGCCCGTCTCGCGACGCGTGGCCTCCCGGCGGACGCCGTCTGCCTGCTCAGCGAGGGCGGCCGCGACGCAGCCCGCGCGCTCATGCGCGCCCACGGGCTAGTCGACGTCATCATCCCCCGGGGC
>JAUNUZ010000315.1 GCA_030537915.1 Micrococcales bacterium | reverse complement strand
ATCGGGGTCGGGATCGGGATCGGGATCGACCAGCGAAGCCTCAGGAGCCGGCGCCCACCATCTGGTAACCGGTCTCCAGGTAGGTCTTGAGGCCCGCCAAGACCCAGGGCCAGCCGCCGCCGCGTGGCGGGGCGTCGCCGGTGCCCTCGACATCGCGAGCCGTGTTCTGCGCCCCGGTGCAGTCGTGGGTGAGCGTGAGCTGGGTCAAGGGCCCGTCGTGCTCGGTGAGTTCCCAGGTCAGGGTCGTCTCCTGGGCGTGCCAAGAAGAGATCCACGTGTGCACGAGTCGCCGCGGCGGGTCGACCTCGATAACGCGTCCGGTGACGGCGACATCGCCCATCCCCATCTGCTTCATCTGGGCGGTCGTGAGGCTCCGGTAGTCGCCGCCGACCTTCAGGTCGTATTCGACGTCGCCGCCGTAGCCGTACTTCGCGCTGAACTCTGAGCTCGTGATCGCGTCCCATACCTTTGACGCCGAAGCTTCGATGTAGATGCGGAAGATCTGCAGCTCCGCGGCGTCGCGATCGCTGCCGTCGGTCATGGAGAGGTTGTCGGTGGTGCTCATGTGGGTTCCTCCAACTGTCGTTTCAGGTCGGCCAGGGCCGTGACATGGGTCTGGGTGTACTTGTCGATCCAGCGGTTGTGGATCACCTGGATCGGGACCGCGTTGAGGTAGTGCAGCTTTTCCCTACCCTGCTTGCGGGTGAGGACGAGCCCGGCCTGCTCCAGGAGTCGCAGATGCTTGGAGACCCCGAATCGGGTCATCTGCGTGTGCTCGGTCACGACCGTCTCGAGATCACCCAGGCTGCGCCCGCCCTTGGTGAACAAGGCATCCAGGAGTAGCCGCCGCGTCGGGTCGGCCAACGCCTTGAACACCAGGTCGTCGTCCACGATTCGAGAATAGGTGACCGGAAGGTCACGTGTCAATGGTTCCGTCAGCAGCGTGCGCCGCTTGATCAGAGCGAGATGGGCCGGCCGTGTGGCGTTAGGGCAGCCGCGTCGTGCCAACGCTGCGCCGTGGCATCGACTTCGCTGGCAGCGAGTACACCGTCGGCGGCCAGGACGTCGATCAGTGCGAACGCCCAGGCCCGGTAGTACTCGCCATCCTCGTCGAGTCGGGCACCCAGGGCCTGCGCGAAGCGGGGCCACGCGAGGATGCCGCGCTCGTTCAGATGCACGGCCATCGCGAAGACCGAAGCCTGCCAAGGTTCTTCGAAGACCGGTCCGTCGCCCTCGGGCAACCGGATTCCGGCACCGCAGGACGCCAGATCAGCCGGGCGCATCGGAGTAGCGGGTGGGGTGGTCACGATGCCGACCTCACGAGGATGCCCGCAGGTAAGGCTCGAAAGCGTCGATCGTGACGGAAGCTGTCGGGTCGCCATGCTCCCTAAACAACTCTGGCCCGCTGAAGCGCACGGTGTAGAGCCATTCCGCCCGCCCGTCGGCCAGTGGCTTGGGCAACGCGTTGCGGTCCGGGAAGACGTGTGCCCCGCGCACGGCAACGACCTGGCCGACCTTGCCCCGGGCGTAACGCGGCAGCCGGGTGTGACCCGGCGGGTGCATGACGAGCGTGCGCACCCGCTCCCCCACCGCGAAGGCGGCCGGAGAATCCACCGCGCGGTCGTAGGGGGAACCGCTCTCGAGCCCGGCCCGGGTCGTAACCCAGTCCTTGGCGAGCGGCGGCTCGGGTTCACCATCCTGGTCATCGGCCGCCAGGAGCCCCGACTCCCGCAGGAGAGGCGGCAGCGCGCGCACCCAGATCTCGTAATAGCTGCTGTTCAGATAGGTCGTCGGAGGCAGGGATTCGCGGATGAAGCGGGAGCGGTCGATGCTCCAGCGGCCGTGCGTTCCGGCGGCCAGCACGATGGCCAACGCCCGACGCTCCCAGTCGGCGTGGAAGACGGGCTCGTCCGCCTCCAGCTGTACCGGACCGAAATTGTGCATCCCACCCAGATCGTGGACGCCGTCCATAGCTCAGGTTCTCGCTTCGTTGGGCGTCTGCCTCGTCGGTGCTGTCTGCCGTGCGAACGTGACCAGGCCCATGCCGATCATCGCGTCGCGGGTGACGAGGGCAGCGAGGTCCTCGACCGACCAACCGTCGGTACCCGCGGGGCGCACCGGGACGACGAGATAGCGGATCTCGGCCGTCGAATCCCACACCTGGATCGCGGTGTCTGCCGGGAGCCTCACCCCGGCGTCGGCGAGGGCACCACGCGGATCGCGGACAGCCTTCGCACGGTAGGCGGGGGATTTGTACCAGACCGGAGGTAATCCCAGGACCGTCCACGGGTAGCACGAGCACAGCGTGCACACGACGAGGTGATGCAGCGTCGGCGTGCACTCGAGCGCGACGAGGTGCTCGCCCTGGCGCCCGGTGGAGCCCAGGGACGCAACCGCGGCGGTGGCGTCGCGTAGCAGCCACTCCCGGAACGCGTCGTCGGTCCACGCCGTGGCCACGACGCGAGCACCGCGGTGCGGCCCGACCTCGTGCTCGTAGTAGTCGACGATCTTGTCGAGCACGTGCGGGTCGACGAGCCCTCGCTCTACGAGGAGGGTTTCGAGGGCTCGGGTGCGCGCCTCCATCTGCGACAGGGAACTAGCGTGCTCGTGCTCGCTCACCCGCGCAGTCTAGGCTTCGGGCAGCCCAGCGGGAGGAGATCGTGTGGTGACGTCACCGGTAGTGCTTGCGGTCGACGGCAACTCCCTGGTACACCGCAGCTTCCACGCGCAGGCACACTCGGCCTACAGAATGGCGGACGGGCAACCGGCGTGGGCAGTTCGCGGGCTCCTCGCGCAGCTGGCCGCCGCGGCCGATCGCGCAGCTGCTGACGCAATCGTCGTCGGCTTCGACGATCCGACGGCCAGCGTCCGGCGCGGACGGTGGCCGCACTACAAAGCTCAGCGACGCCCTAAGCTCCCCGGCCTGGAAGCCCAGCTCGAGCTCGCCGTCGAGCTGACTCGGGCCCTCGGCGTCGCCGTCGTCGTGCCGCCGGGCCTCGAGGCCGACGACGTCCTCGCATCGGTCGCCGCCTACGCCCCGACCGTCGGGGGGCGCACCGTCCTGGTGACATCCGATCGCGACGCGTTCGCCCTCGTGGATGAGCACACCCGCCTCCTGCGCATCATCAACGGAGGTGTCGAGGCCTCGCCGATGCTCGACCCCGCCCGCGCCGCGATGGTCTTGGGGGTGCGCCCAGATCAGTACCGCGACCTGGCGGCCCTGCGCGGCGATCCGAGCGACAACCTCCCGGGGGTGCGCGGTGTCGGACCCGCCAAGGGTTCGCTGCTGCTCGGCGAGTTCGGCTCGGCTGCTGCCGCTTTCGACGACGCACAAGCGGGCGGACAGCGTTGCCGGCGCATCCTGGGAGCAGCCCTGACCACCACCCTGGCCGACCCCGCGTCGAGACGGCGCTGGGAGGAGAACTGCACCATCATGGCGATGCGCGACGACATAGACCTTGGGCTCGACCGACACCTCGGCGCAGGAGACGACGCACCCGAAGCTCGCACACCCGGACAACACGACCAGGCCTCGGCCGGAGGCGATGCCGGCACGAACCGAG
>JAUNUZ010000314.1 GCA_030537915.1 Micrococcales bacterium | reverse complement strand
CGTACCGGTCCTTCTGTTGGATGAGCGAAGCCATCGCGAAGGGGGAGGAGCAGTCCATCCGGATCTTGCCGTCCCAGTCGAGCGTCATAAAACGCCAGGTGGGATCCACGAGCGGGTTGACGACCGTCAGGTCGAGGTCGTAGCGGTCTGCGATGGCCTGCCAGTAGTCGACCGATGCGCCCCCCAACGGATCGGCGCCGATCTTCACTCCGGCGTCCTTGATCGCTGACATGTCGATGACGTTCGCGAGATCGGCGACGTAGATGCCGCGGAAGTCATACGGCTTGACGGCTGCACGCGCTTGCCCGAAGGGCACCCTCTGGACGCCCCCGAGACCCTCCTTGATGTAGTCGTTCGCCTTGGCCGCGATCCACTTCGTCGCGTCGCTGTCGGCAGGGCCACCGTGCGGTGGGTTGTACTTGAAACCCCCGTCGCTCGGGGGGTTGTGGCTCGGGGTGACGACGATGCCGTCGGCGAGTCCGGTCTTGGCCGGCAGGTCGTCGACGCCGCCGATCTTGCCCTTGTTGGCGCGCAGGATCGCGTGGCTCACGGCCGGGGTCGGGGTGTAGCGATCCTGCGCGTCGACGAGGACGTCGACGCCGTTTGCGACGAGCACCTCCACCGCCGAGGCCCACGCCGGCTCGGAGAGGGCGTGGGTGTCGCGGCCGATGAAGAGCGGCCCGTCGAAGCCGTGCTCCAGGCGGTAGTCGCAGATTGCCTGGGTCGTGGCGAGGATGTGATCCTCGTTGAACGCCGTCTTCAGTGAGCTGCCGCGGTGACCGGAGGTGCCAAAGGCGACCTGCTGTTCAATGCTGTCCGGGTCGGGCTTGCGGGTGTAGTAGGCAGTGACGAGGCGGGCGACGTCGACGAGATCACTGGGCTGGGCAACGGTGCCGGCGCGAGAGTCGTTCATGAGCCCATCTTCGCAGCGTTCCCGCATCCACGGCAGGTGGAGGGTCGCCGTCCTGCACCCGCTGCACGGGTCCTGTCGAGGTGCACGATCGGCGACCGTGCGGCCAAATTCTCGCGGGTGAGGCGTTTGCCCACGAAGGACTTGGGCATATGTCCAAGTGGGAAGGCCCGGGCCGCTATCGCCGGTTTATCGATCGGCCATGACAGACCTCAGTCGCCGCCCGCGGTGACCGGGCGCTTATCCCCGACCGACACTCGCCTGCCCTACGAGGGTGGCGGGGACGATGAGAAGGAGAAAACTCGTGGTAGAGCAAGATCTGACGAACCAGGTGGAGAACCTTTACAACGCGACCGTGTACGACCAAGACGGTGACAAGATCGGCGGCGTTGCGCAGGTCTACCTCGATGACCAGTCCGGCCGCCCGAACTGGGCGACCGTGAAGACGGGATTCTTCGGCACGAAGGAGACCTTCGTCCCGCTGGACGACGCGGACGTCAGCGGCGACGACATCCGCGTGCCGTACACCAAGGATTTCGTCAAGGACGCGCCGAACATGGACGCCGACGTCCACATCGACGAGGCGCAGGAGACGGAGCTCTACCGCTACTACTCGAAGTCCCACGACCAGGACCGCACGGGTGTTGCGGGCGGGGCTGCCGAGGACCGGCGCGACCGTGACTTCGGCGACCAAGGCGTAGCGGGCCCTCAGCGCGACGTGCTTGAGCACGACGCAGACCGGCCCCGCGAGACCGTGGATGTGGATAGGGACCGCGCCGAGAGCGTCGTGCGTCACGAGGAGGAGGTCCACGTCGGCACCGAGCGTGTCGAGACCGGACGCCTGCGTCTGCGTAAGCACGTCGTCACTGAGCAGAAGACCGTGACCGTGCCGGTCTCCCGCGAGGAGTACACCCTCGAGCGGGAGCCGATCGCCGACGGCGAACGCGTCGGCGCGGCCGGAGAGGTCGGCGAAGAAGAGATCGGCGTCACCGTTCACGAGGAACGACCCGTGGTGGAGAAGGAGGTCGTCGCCAAGGAGCGCATTGGCCTCGGCAAGGAGACCGTCACCGAGGACCGCGAGGTGACGACCGATGTCTCCAAGGAAGAGGTCACCCTCGAAGAGGACGGCGTGCGAGGAGACACGGACCGCCGCGTCGACAAGGATGGCAACCCGCTCACCTGAGTTCGAACCGCCGAACTCCGAAGGCCCCCGTCCAACGGATCGGGGGCCTTCGGCGTTACCCGGCACGCGAATCCAACGGGGTCGGCGTCCTTGCGTCGACCCCATCAGCTCCTGATCGCAGTGATTACCCCTGGGTGGGCATTGGCAGCGGGGTGGCGTCTTGCATCCGCCCCTGGTCCCAGGGCCGCTCGGTGGCTGTCGGGGTCGTCTCCACGATCGTCGTCTTCGGGTTCGGTGCAGGCTCGGATCCGCCACTGCGCAGCGCCGACACTCCGGTGGCGGTGAGGGCGACGAGGCCAAGGACGAGGGCTAGGGCCAGCAGGAGGCGCTTCGTAGTGGTCATGGCGATCATCCGATGCTCTGGTAAAGGTTCTTCACGGCGAGGCTATTGGGGGCCGCCAGGAGCGTCGGCGGCCCGGAGAGGGTCCTGCGAGAGGTGATCGCAAAGACGTATCCTACGGTGTCGTTGACGCGGTTGATCAGCCATGGTCCGCCGCTGGCCCCGCCGTTCATGGCGCAGCCGAGGGTGGCGTCGATGCTGCCCGAGCGCTTGCCCGTCCGGCCGTCGCAGTAGTAGGGGATGCCACCGGTGAACGGGCGTTCCGCCGGCCAACCGAAGACCCGGACCGACTTCTGCAGGTTGCTCGCGCCGACGACCAGCCCGTTACCACCGACCCGATTGACCAGCCGTACCCCGTTCTTGGGATTCACTGCGATGAAGGCCTGGTCGTAGTCAAAGCGGCCGGAGTCAGCCCATCCCCTGAAGGTGAGGGCTCGCTGCCACGTCCAGATGCCGTACGGTGCCCGCCCGTTGTAGTACGCGGGCGCGTAAGCGAAGTTACGGTGCCATCCGGCGTGCGGCCCCGAGTGCACGCAGTGACCCGCGGTCATGATGAGGCTCTTGCTCCGACTGTTGACGGAAGAAGCCGAGCACACGTAGTCCGAGCCGCCGTAGGTGAAGAACAGCTTGCCGGCGGTGGTCGGGACGCGCACGGGGCCCTTCTTCGCGGCCATGCTGGCGGTGGCGCCGCGAGCGTGGGCGGTCACGGCACGGCTCGGCACCGCCGGCTTGGCCACGACGGTCGCCTTCTTCGGCTGGGCGGCCGAGGGCACGGCTGTCGTCGCCCGCTGCGGCGGCAGCTCGTCGGCGGAGGTGGCCGCCGACATCCGCGCTTGCGTCCAATACCGTTCCTCGCGGGTCGTCGTCGTCACCGCCTGCTCCCCGCCCCGGACGCTCGACACCGCTGCCGCGGCGGCGTCTTGGCCGGCTGTCGGTGCCGTGCTGACGGGGGCGACCGCCTGGTCCGGCGCGGACATCGGTCCGGCCACCGCCGACATGGCAGCCGTGCTGGTGACCAGACACGCCACCGCGGTGATCACCCCTACGCGCGTGAGTGCATGGTGCTTCTTCATCATTGTCCTTCCTCGATGTGCGCTTCGCAGTCGTCGGGGAGGGCCGACAGCAAGTCAATCGACCGTCTTGGTCAGATGATA
>JAUNUZ010000313.1 GCA_030537915.1 Micrococcales bacterium | reverse complement strand
GGGGACGAGCGCCCCCGCGGTGCTCGTCCCCTGCGCGGCGATCGGTCGCTGTCCCGGCGACCGTTTGCCTCGTACTTACCCCGATACGCACCCTGTCCCGCCAGTCGTGCTCTGCAGGTGTCCCCCCGTGAGTCCCGAACCAGTCCCCCTGTTCGGTCCGCCCGTGCCCCGCGCGGACGTGACCACCCGCTCTTGTCCCTTGCGGAGCACGATGCACACTGTTGCTCGCAGCTCCTCCCCCGAGGTGACTCTGCGTGCGACACCCCTCTCATCGACAAGCCGGACAACCGTATGAGTCAAGCGTCCGAGTCAGATGAATGGCTTAGGTCACAGTGGGAGGGCGCAGTGACGGCGACCGCGAGGCGTTGTGCGCGGTCGCCGAGGTGGGTTGTGGTGGGTCACTCGGGCAGGCTGCGCACGGCCCGGGTCGCAAGGGCGCGCGCCGCAAGTTCCTCGGGCGGGGCGTAGCGGACTTCCTCCAAGCACAACCCATGCGCGGGCATGACGGTGACGCCCGACTCGCGACGGGACCGGCCCAGAACTTCGCGGGGCCAGGTCCGCGCCCGGCGGCCCTCCCCGACCGGCACCACCGCACCGATGAGAGACCGGACCATCGAGTGGCAAAAAGCGTCGGCCACGACGGTAGCGGCGACAAGGTGCTCACAACGGCGCCAGGAGTAGCCCAGCAGCGTGCGCACCGTGCTGGCTCCCTCACGCCGCTTGCAGAAGGCGGCGAAGTCGTGCAGGCCGAGGAGGGCAGTGGCCGCGTCGCTCATCGCGTCGACGTCGAGCTCGCGGGGATGCACGACGACGCGGAAGCGATCGAGCGGGTCCAGAGCCGACGGACGATCGCAGATCGTGTAGCTGTAGCGACGCAAGAGCGCCGAGAACCGGGCGTCGAATCCTTGCGGTGCCGGCGCGATAGAACGCACGACGATGTCCGGCGGTAGCACCCCCCGGAGTCGCACCGGTCCCACGACCTGCGGGCTGCGGGTCGAACGCCCCGGCAGAGCAAGCCATGCCCCCCGGTCGACGTCGACGTGTGCGACGGCTCCTCGGGCGTGGACCCCGGCGTCGGTGCGCCCCGCCACGGTGAGTCGCGGTGGCGGGTCGGCCCGCAGGATGCGCGCAAGTGCTGCCGTGAGATCGGCCTCGACGGTGCGGCGCCCCGGCTGAGCTGCCCATCCGGAGAAGTGGGTGCCGTCGTAGGCGAAATCGATCCGCAGGCGCAACGTGGGTGAGTCGGTGTCATGCGCCGAGCCGTCCCCGTCGGGCGAGTTGTCCGAGTCGAAGGTGTTGACGAGGCCGGGCCCAGGCTCGTTCACCACACCGGATAGGGCGGGAAGGCCGCCCCGGGGCTATGAAGCCAGGCCGGCGCCCCCTTGGGTATCGTCCGCGCGCCGCGGCGTGAGTCGTTCATGGACTTGCTGTCCGAAGAACTGTCTTCGAGGGTGTCGTAGACGGCGGCCGCGACCGCATCGAGGACCTCCACCCCCTCCTCCATGCTGTCGCTGTCGTAGGAGAGCATCGCCAGCGTGTAATCACGCCCCGGGGCGGTCACGTGGCCGATGCTGTTGACGCGCCAGCCGTGTGGCTCGAGCAGAACCCAGCCGTTCTTCAACGCAACATCCGAGGTGTCCGGGATGGAACCGACGCCCCAGGCCTGCTCCGGAATCACCTTGCCCATGAGGTCCAACACGTAGGCCTGGTCGTCGCGGTCCGAGAAGGCATCGCCGTCCATAATCCGGTCAACGAGCAGGGCCTGATCCGCGGCCGTCGTCGTGCTGCGACCCCACGAGGTCGAGATCTGCGTACGGGTCATTCCCAGGCGATCGGCGACCCGCTGCAGGGCACTTCTGCCGCCCAGGCGGTCAAACAGCGCCGACGTGGCATCGTTGTCACTCGTCGTGATCATCCGCCGGGCGAGCGAGCGCTCGTAGTTGGACAGGCTCCGGCCGTCCTCACGACGCTCACGCACGAGCGTGACGAGCACGAGGACCTTGACGATGCTGCCCGTGGGGTTGCGCAGCGACGGATTGTGGCGAACGTAGGCGTCTGTGAGCCGGTCGTGCACAGTCACCGACACATCCGCGGCGCGATCGCCCATGGCGCGCAGGATCGCAGCGCTCAACCGATCCTCAAGGTCCGCGCCTGTGCCGATCGAGCGGAGGACAGCGGTGGCCGCGGGCGCCTTCGGCGCTCCGATCCCGCCCGACGTAGCGACCCGTCCGGTGCTCGACAGGAGCGGGGCGGCGGGCTCCGGCGCGGCCGCTGCGGTCAGCCCGCCTGCGGCGGGAAGTGCCATCACAAGCAGGCTCGCGAGAGCGGCGCGACGAGAATAGTTTCGACGCAACTGGCACCTCCAATCGCCGGCCGAGCTGGCATAAGCCCTGGACATCTTCGCCACGGACCGATGCGGGTTCCCCGGCCCAGACCCCCATTCTACGGCCACTGCCACCGCTGCCCCGAGCTCCTCCACAGCGGAGTCGGGATCGTCAACCGGCGCAACCGCACCACTGAGACAACCGCAGCGGGTCCAAACGTGGTCGAGTGGACGCGGCAAGGCCGGAGGCCGCCACCAGATCGGTGACGGCCTCGGGCCCTTGTACACAGTGCCGCGATGACTCGGGGCCGGCCTCGGTAGAACCCGCCTTCTGGGCGTCCTGCCCCCAGACGAACCAGACCTGGGCGACCGTCGGGTCGTGCTGCTGGCCGCGCGGCTCGGGATACGTGCCGGAGCCGCGGTTGGCCCGGGTGGTTTACTCCGGGTCCGGAGTGGAGCCGTCCTCGCCAGCCTGGACCGCGCCCTCAGGTAGCTCGACGGGAGCGTCCTGGGCGTCGACCTCCTGCGCGGCAGGCGCCTCGGCGATGTCCGCCGTCTGGTCGGCGGCCGATTCGAGCGACGCGGCCTTGGCCGAATGCCTCGTCGCTGCCTCGGCCTCCTTGACCGTGGCCCTCTTGGCAGAGAAGGGCTCGAGCACGAGCTCGATCACGCCCATGGGGGCGTTGTCGCCCTTGCGGGCCGCGATCTTGGTGATCCGGGTATAGCCACCGGGACGCTCGGCCATCGTCGGACCGATCTCGGTGAAGAGCTTGTGCACGACGCTCTTGTCCCGGATGACGGTCATGACGCGCCGCCGAGCGTGCAGGTCGCCACGCTTCGCGAAGGTGATGAGGCGCTCGGCGAACGGACGAAGACGCTTCGCCTTGGCCTCGGTCGTCGTGATGCGGTCGTGCTCGAAGAGTGCCGTCGCGAGGTTGGCCAGAATGAGCCGCTCGTGCGCCGGCCCGCCACCCAGGCGGGGTCCCTTGGTGGGAGTTGGCATGTCGATCTCCTAGTCGGTCAGAGGCGATCCGCGTCAGTGCACGCGGAGCAGCACCCGGGTCGGTCAGTACTGCTCGTCCTCGGCGAAGGCCGAGTCGTCCTCGTCGTCGTAGCGCTCGGCCATCTCGCTCGGATCGAACCCGGGCGGGCTGTCCTTGAGCTGCAGGCCCATGCCGACGAGCTTGGCCTTGACCTCATCTATCGACTTTGCGCCGAAGTTGCGGATGTCGAGTAGGTCGGCCTCGCTGCGCCCCACGAGTTCACCCACGGT
>JAUNUZ010000312.1:1225-3611 GCA_030537915.1 Micrococcales bacterium | reverse complement strand
CCGGCCACCCCTTCGGCCGCCTGGCGGGATGAACCCCCCCGACTCGCGGGCCTGGCCGACGTCGTCGTTGCCGGGGCGGGTCGCCTGCTGACCTTGCCCCAGGTGCTCGCCATGCTCGAATGGACGTCGCTCGTCGTCGTTCGCGAGGTGGGTCAGGGGACCGGCGAGCTGGTTCACGAGGCTTATGCCGACGGCGTCGGTCCTGGTGATCGGTTACTCGGCGCATCGATGACCAAGTCGGCGCTGGCTCACTTGGTCGGGCTCGCGGTCAACGACGCCCGGCTCGATCTCGCCGCGCCGGTCTCGGCCTATGTGCCAGAGCTCGCAGACGGCGGATACGGGCCCGTTCCCGTGCTCGACGTCCTGCGGATGACCAGTGGCGTCGAGTGGATCGAGGACCATCGCGACCCCGACGGCCCGGCGGCCCGGCTCACCGCGTGCGCGTTCACTGGCCGAGGGTCGATGCGGGAGCAGCTGCGCGCCCTGCGGACCCGCTGCCCTCCCGGGCAGCGTTGGGAATACTCGACGGCCGACTCCCAAGTCCTGGACTGGGTGCGGGAGCGGGCGACCGGCGAAACGTTCGTCTCGGCCCTGTCGCGGCTGCGGACCGAGCTGGGCTGCACGGGCGGTGCCACCGTCGCTGCCGACGGGCAGGGTGTGCCCTTGGCCGGCGGGGGTCTCGGCGCGACGGCGCGGGACTGGGCTCGCTTCGGGATGCTCCAGGTCGATGGCTGTGCTCCCGGCGGCCACCAACTGCTCTCGCCGCAGTGGCTGGACACCGCCGGGCGGCCGACGCTGCCCTTCGTCCAGCCGGGCCGTCTGCCGAGCGCAATCACGACGCATGCGGGCTTCGCCGGGCACTGGTGGCCCCTGGACGGGACGGGGCGGCGGGTCACGGCGGACGGCAGCCGCGGGCAATTCACCTATGTGGACCGGGATCGGCGAGTCGTCGTCACCCTGACGTCCTGCTGGGCCTACGCGGATGCCATGCTGGACCGGCAGTGCCGCGACCTGGCCTATCTCACCCTTCCGGTCATCGCGCAGGTTGCCTCCCGAGGGTAGGGATGGGTGCTCGCCAGGCCGCGGTCGGTGGACGCTTGCAAAGGAGAGACTTTCGATGAACCGCAAGGTCATAATCACGTGTGCGCTCACCGGAGCCGGGGACACGACCGACAGGTCACCCCACGTACCGGTCACTCCGGAGCAGGTCGCGACGGCGGGGATCGAAGCCGCCCAGGCCGGTGCCGCGATCATCCACATTCACGTCCGCGATCCCCAGACGGGCCAGGGCCATCGCGAGGTCTCGGCCTACCGCGAGGTCCTCGAGCGAGTGCGCGCGAGCGGCGTCGACGTCGTCATCAACACGACCGCGGGGATGGGTGGTGACCTCGTCGTCGACCGCGACGACCCCGCCGGGCCGCACGGCGAGGGCACCGATCTGGTCAATGCCCTGGAGCGGCTCGCGCACGTCGAGGAGCTGGCCCCGGACATCTGCACGCTCGACTGCGGCTCGCTCAACTTCGGCGACGGCAGCCTCGTCTATGTCTCGACGCCGGACATGCTGCGCCAAGGCGCCAAGCGTATCCAGGAGCTCGGTGTGCGCGTCGAGATGGAGATCTTCGACACCGGGCACCTGTGGTTCGCCAAGCAACTCGTCGCGGAGGGTCTGATCGATTCGCCGGCGATGTTCCAGTTGTGCATGGGAATCCCCTACGGCGCGCCGGTCGATGCGGGCCTGCTCGTGGCGATGACCCACCAGCTCCCGCAGGGCGCGGTGTGGGCGTCCTTCGCGCTCGGGGCCATGCAGATGCCGTGGGCCGCGCAGTCGGTGCTTCTCGGCGGGCACGTCCGGGTCGGGCTGGAGGACAACCTCTATCTGGGCAAGGGCAACAAGGCCACGAACGCACAGCTCGTCGCCAACGCTGTCACGCTCGTCGAGGCGATGGGCGCCTCGGTCGCGACTCCCGACGAGGCCCGCGAGATCCTCGCGCTGAAGCCGAGGTCCTGACATGGCCCGGGTCGATGCGTCGAACGTCCAAACCGTCGCCTGCATCGGCGCCGGCACGATCGGTGGAGGATGGGCCGCCTACTTCCTCTCCCGCGGTTACGACGTGCGCGCCTATGACCCGGCGCCCGACGCGGCCGACCGATTGATCGCCCTCGTCGACGCGGCGTGGCCGGCGCTCACCGCGGTCGGGCTCGCACCGGGTGCGAGCCGAGACCGGCTCGTCGTGTGCGAGACGCTCGCCGAGGCGGTCGGGGAGGCTGAGGTCGTGCAGGAGAGCGCGCCGGAGGTGCTCGCGCTCAAGCGGGAGTTGCTCGCGCAGATCGACGCAGCCACCCCGATCGACGTCATCGAACGCCTGCGCCTGGGTTCCCGCCCGTC
>JAUNUZ010000312.1:0-1215 GCA_030537915.1 Micrococcales bacterium | reverse complement strand
AGATGGACACCGCGTCCGCGCATCCGGAGCGGCTCGTCGTCGGTCACCCCTTCAACCCGCCCTACCTCATGCCGCTCGTCGAGGTCGTCGGCAGTCGACACACCGACCCCGAGGTCGTGGCCTGGACATCGGATTTCTTCAGAGCTGCGGGCAAATCCGTCATCACGATGGATCACGAGGTGCCGGGCTTCGTCGCGAACCGACTCCAGGAGGCGCTGTGGCGTGAGGCGCTGCACATGGTGGCCAACGGTGACGCGACGGTGGAGCAGATCGACGCCTCGATCGTCGACGGGCCGGGGCTGCGGTGGGCCTTCCACGGACCGATGCTCACGTTCCATCTCGCCGGGGGGCCGGGCGGGATGGCCAACATGCTCGACCACTTCGGACCGTCACTGCTCAGCCCGTGGACGCGGCTCGAAGCGCCGCCGCTCACCCCGCAGCTGCGCGACGCCGTCGTCGCGGGGTGCGAAGAGGAAGCGGGCGGTCGGTCGATCACGGACCTCGTACGAGAGCGGGACGCCCACCTCATCGCTCTGCTGCGCGCCACGGGGCGGCTGCCCTGAGCGCGCTGCAGCCCTGGTCGCAGAAGGTCCAGCCGGAATGGATCGACTACAACGGACACCTCTCGGAGGCGTATTACGTGCTCGTCTTCGGGCACGCGACCGATGCGGTCATGGCTCAGCTCGGCATGACACCGCAGCACCTCGTCGAGACGGGCACCTCGCTGTTCACAGTCGAGGCCCACGTGCGCTACCTGGACCAGGTCGGCCCGGACGCCTTGCTCGAGGTGCGCAGCTCGATCATCGGCGCGACCGCCAAGAAGCTGTGGATCTGGCACGAGCTGTGGGTAGCGGGACGTCTGCGGGCCACGGAGGAGATCCTGGGCCTGCACGTGTCCGCGGGGGCGGATGCGCGGACGACGCCCTTCCCGCAGGGGATCGCCGCTCGCATCGAGGCCCTGCGCGTCGAGCCGACGGAGCACGCGGGTCGCAGCATCAGCGTCCGCTGACGCCGGGCGGGTGGATCCCCCGACTCGGTGCGCTCGTCGATCCCGCAGCCATGGGTGCCACTGACCCGTACGTCCGGGTCAGTGGCCCGTCGCGGGGCGCGCCTTGGCCCCGTCGGCGGCTGCCTGGGAGCGGCTGAGGCGGATGACGCCCAGGAGGAGCAAGATCAGGCCGATCGTCTCGACCGCGATCGCCCACGGCGTCGACA
>JAUNUZ010000311.1 GCA_030537915.1 Micrococcales bacterium | reverse complement strand
GGCGGTGAAAGCTTCGGCTTCCTCAGCGTGCGCGATGCCCTGGCGAAGTCGGTCAACACGATCTTCGCTCAGCTCAACATCCGGGTCGGGCCTCAGGCGACGGTGGACGCGGCGGTCAAGCTCGGACTGCCGGCCAATACCCTCGGTCTGGCGGACAACTATGCCAACGTCTTCGGGACCGCCTCCCCGCGCGTCATCGACATGGCGAATGCCTACGCCACGTTGGCTGCGGGCGGGCGACGTGCGGAGCCATATCTCGTGAAGTCCATGGACTTCGTGGACGGCTCGCAGGCGAACTGGGCGGCCAGCCCAGTCGTCCAGGACGCTGTCAGCCCCCAGGTTGCGGCCGATGCCGTGGAGGCGATGACGCGGGTCGTCGAGTCAGGATCCGCTGGCGGCGCTCGCGCGCTGGGCCGTCCGGCGGCCGGCAAGACCGGCACGACGACCGAGAACCGCGCGGTGTGGTTCGACGGGTTCACGCCACAGGCCGCGACCGCCGTGGGAATGTACCTGCCCGATAAGGACGGCAACGCCCAACCGCTGCAGGGCATCGGCGGTCGCTCCGAGCTCACCGGCGGGTCCTACCCCGTCGCCATCTGGACCGCCTTCATGCGCGATTTGTTGGCTGGCCAGGAGGTCAAGGACTTCCCGCCACGGGCGGGGATCGGCGATGGTGACGTCCGGCAGCAGGAGGTGCCCGTGCCGTCGGCCCCAGAGCCCACGACCTCCGACAACCCGACCCCTTCGACGAGCAGCGGGCCGTCCACACCGAGGCCCACGTGGTCGCCGACCGACATCCGTCCGAGCGACACCCGCTCGACCGATACCCGCCCAACCCCCACCGAGCAGCCACGCATGACTCCGCCGCGCACGCGCGAGCCTGAAATACCCGCCCCGACAGCGGAACCGCCTGCGCTCGAGCCTCCCGCCGACGGACCGGCCGCGAACAAGCCCGAGCAGGACAGGCCGGTGGCCAACAAGCCCCCGCCGCAACCGGATGCCCGAGCCCCTGCTCCGGCTCAGGCCCCGGCACGCGCGCTGCGTGGGCAGCCCTTGGCCACCTCCTACGTTGGCTGACATGCCCGAGTCGAAGGATGCGCGTCCATCCTCGCAGTCGCGCCGAGGACCATCTCGGGAGTCGGTCCCCAGCGACACCGACCCGGTGATCGCCCGCGCGGCGAACGTCATCGGCGGTCCTCTGGGCCGGTATGCCGCGATGTCCCGTCGACCGCTGGGAGGGACCGGCGCTCGGCGCCACGTCCCGGTGCCCCGGTGGCGCCCGATCGCTGCGGCTCTCGCCGCCTGTGCGTCTCTCTTCGTCGCACTGGGGGTCGTGCAGAAGAGCTACTGCTTCAACCACGGCTGGGGCGGCGGCGAGGTCTTCTGGCACGCTTGCTATTCCGACCTACCCCGGGTGTATGTCGCATCCGGTCTGGTCAACGGATCGTTCCCCTACGGCCCCGACAGCGACGGAATCGCGGTCCCCGTCGGCACCGGCGTGGTGTGGTGGGCGATCTCGCAGTTCGTGCCGGCGGGCCCCGACTCCACATCGTGGTTCGTCGGCCTGTGGGCGGTCGTGGCGGCCGGATTGGCCGCGGTCCTCGTCGTCGTCACCGTCCTCACCTGCCGCCGCACGCCGTGGCAGGCGGCGCACATAGCGCTGAGCCCCCTGCTCATCACGCTCGTCCTGATATCCGGCGACCTCCTCGGGGTCGTGCTCGTCTCCGTCGGCCTGCTGCTGTGGTCTCGCGAGCGACCGCTGTGGGCCGGAGTGCTCCTCGGCGCCGCGACCGCATCACGCTCCTACGCCGTCTTCGCCGTCATCGTCCTCTTCGTCATCGCGCTGCGCGCCGGGCGGGGGCGCGCCGCGACCCAGATGGCGGGAGCCACGCTGCTCACCTGGTCGGTCATCCTCATGCTCGCTGCGATCCCGGCGGGTACCGCCGTTATCGCGCCCTATCGGACCTGGCTCGGGGCTGGTGCTGAATTCGGCGCCCCGGCTTATCTGCCTGAGCTTCTCGGCCATCCGCTGCCCCTGGGCGCGCTTACCGCCCTCGCGATCACCGGATGGATCCTCGCGATCCTCGCCGGAATGGCCGCAACCTTCCTGCCCGCGCACCGCCCGCGGGTTGCAGAGGTGCTCATCGTCGTGCTCGTCGTCGTACTACTGACCTCGAAGGCAATCCCGGTGCAGTCATCGCTATGGCTCGTGCCGCTCATCGCCTTGGCGGGCCTGCGTTGGCGCGATCACCTGCCCTGGGTCGCTTGCGAACTCCTGTACTTCATGGCCGTGTGGCTCTACCTCGGCGGCCGCGTCGATCCGCTGCGGGCGCTGCCGGACCAGTGGTACGCGGGCTTTCTGCTGCTGCGCTGCGCCGGTTTGACCTGGTTGGCGGTCGCGGCCGTGCGTCAGGCGATCGCGCGGCCCGCCGCGCCGCCGATGCTGTCGGATGATCCGTTGGCGACCGCCGCCGAGGATCCGGACGAGGTCGCCGGACCGGCCGCCGGCCGCCCCGACGCGCTGGTCGTCACCTTCAGCTGACCTGCTGGGCACGCCAGTTGTCCACACGCCCTCGGGGATGCACCTACCCGCGTCCCGCTGCCCACAGGGGCGCACCGGCGGATTGGGAGAAGGCCGGATGCGGCCGGTACGCTTGCCACGTTCCCTCGTCACCCCGCGTCACGCCGCCCCTGCGCGTCGTGCATCGGTGCCGAGGGAGGCGCAGCATGACCCTTCTGTCACGACGAAGAGCGTGACCGCTAGACCAGAGGAGGTGGGTTACGCAGCATGCGTCCGTACGAAATTATGATCATCATCGACCCCGAGGTTGACGATCGCCAGGTAGCGACCACGATGGAGCGGTTCCTTGCCGTCATCAAAAACGACAAGGGAACCGTAGACAACGTGGACGTCTGGGGTCGCCGCCGTCTCGCCTACGAGATCAAGAAGCGCTCCGAAGGGGTTTACGTCGTGGTCCGCTTTACGGCGGAGCCCGCAACGGCCAAGGAGCTGGACCGCCAGCTCGGCTTGAGCGAGCAAATCCTGCGCACGAAGCTGGTTCGTCCCGACGCCGCCTGACGCGTCTGCGACGGACCGTTCACCACATCGTTCACGAGAGAGGCAGCCGCCATGGCCGGCGAAACCCAGATTACCGTGATCGGCAATCTCACCGCCGACCCCGAGTTGCGCTTCACCCCATCGGGTGCTGCGGTCGCTAACTTCACCGTGGCGTCGACGCCACGGACGTTCGACCGGCAGAGCAACGAGTGGAAGGACGCGGAGACGCTGTTCATGCGGTGCTCGGTGTGGCGTGAGGCGGCCGAGAATGTCGCCGAGTCGCTGCAGCGGGGCGCGCGGGTCATGGTCTCTGGTCGTCTCGTCTCCCGCTCTTGGGATGACAAGGAGACCGGGCAGAAGCGGTCCGTCATGGAGATGCAGGTCGACGAGGTCGGGCCGTCTCTTCGCTACGCGACGGCCAAGGTCAACAAGACCCAGCGCAGCGGCTCCGGTGGGGGCGGCTTTGGTGGAGGCGGTGGCCAGGGCGGTCAGGGCGGCGGTCCCGGCCCTCAGCAGTCCGACCCCTGGGCCACCGGTGGCCCAGGTGGACAACAAGCCCAGGGCA
>JAUNUZ010000310.1 GCA_030537915.1 Micrococcales bacterium | reverse complement strand
CGAGCCGGCTCCGGTCGAGACGCCCAAGAGCCTCGAGGTCGCGGACGAGGCCGAGGACGCCGAGGCCGCTGAGGCTGCCGACGGTGAGCTGAAGGCCGAGGCCTGATCGTGCTCGAGGAGGCCCTCGAGCACCTGGTCAAGGGCATCGTCGACAACGAGGAGGACGTCGTCGTGCGCCGCAAGGATCTGCGCCGCGGTGAGGTCCTCGAGGTCCGGGTACACCCCGACGACCTCGGGCGCGTCATCGGCCGCTCCGGACGCACGGCCAGCGCGCTCCGCACGGTGGTGGGTGCCCTGGCCGGCGGTCGCCCGGTTCGGGTCGACATCGTCGACACCGACCGGATGCGCTGACCCAGAGTTCTTACCCGGACGGTTCGCCGTCCGTCCCGGTGGGGGTGTGTCGCGCAGGCGCCACGCCCCCACCGGCGTCTGTGCCCCTCGCGGTTCCTGCCCCGCCGCCCCGTTGCACGGGGGGCTACGTCGTGGGGCACGACCTACTCCCGGATCGAAGGTGGCACATGGAGGCACTCGTCGCTCGGATCGGCAAGCCGCACGGCCTACGTGGGGAGGTGACGGTGCAATTGCACACCGACGTGCCAGGCACCCGCTTCGCGATCGGCGCCCGCCTGCTCACACGGCCACCCGGTGTCGGGCCCCTGCTGGTGCGCAGCGCCCGAGTGCACAACGGCACGTGGCTGCTGTCGTTCGACGGGGCCCCGGACCGAACCGCGGCCGAGGCGTTGCGGGGGACCGAGCTTCTCGTGTCGGAGTCCGACGCGGGCCCCGTCGGTGGTGACACCGACGGCGTTCCCGGTGAGACCGCAGCCGACGAAGGCTGGTACGAAGACGAACTCGTCGGGGTGCCCGTCCGGGATGTGAAGGGGGCGGTCGTCGGTCAGGTGGTGGCCCTGCACCTGCGCCCGGCCCAGGACCTGCTCGAGGTGGCTCTGCATGATGGTCGCCGGGGCTACGTCCCCTTCGTCGAGGCACTCGTACCCGTCGTGCACATGAGCGGGGATGTCACGGATCGGCACGTCGTCATCGACCCGCCCGCCGGCCTCTTCGACCTGCCCGGTCAGGGCTGACGGGGACTCACGATGCGCCTGGACGTCGTCACGATCTTCCCCGACTACCTGCGCCCGCTCGATCTGTCGCTCATCGGCAAGGCGCGCCGCGAGGGCCTCGTCGACCTGCACGTTCACGACCTGCGCGATTTCGCCCACGACCGGCACCGCACGGTGGACGACACGCCCTACGGTGGCGGCGCGGGCATGGTGATGACCCCGCAGCCGTGGGCCGAGGCGATGAACTCACTCGGGGTCTCGGGGCAGGCAGCTGCCGCAGCCCGCCCCGGGGCCGCTGTCGAGACGCCCGCGGCCAATCCCGTGCTCATCGTCCCCGGGCCTGCCGGACGGCTGCTGACGCAGGAGTTCGCGCGCGAGCTGGCCGCGCAGCCGTGGCTGGCCTTCGCCTGCGGCCGCTACGAGGGCATCGACGAACGCGTCTACGAGCATGCAGCCGACGACCTGGGTCTGCGCGTCGAGATCGTCTCGCTCGGCGACTACGTCCTCAACGGCGGCGAGGTCGCGGCTCTAGCGATGATCGAGGCGGTGACGAGGCTTATCCCGGGCGTGGTAGGCAACCCCGCCTCGATCGTCGAGGAATCGCACTCGGACGGCCTACTCGAGCACCCCCTCTACACCAAGCCCTCGTCGTGGCGCGGCCGCGAGGTCCCGCGGGTGCTCCGGAGTGGTGACCACGCGCGGATCGCCGATTGGCGCGCGCAGGCAGCCCGGGAGCGGACTCGGGCTCGGCGGCCCGAACTCCTCGGTCAGAGCGCGGTGGAGGAGGTGCCGGATCTGGAGTTGCGGCCCGCGGTACCCGCCGACGCGCCCGAACTCCTCGTCCTGCAGCGCTGCTGCTGGCTCGACGAGGGGCGCATCGCCGACTCCTGGACGATTCCGCCGCTCGTCGAGGACCTGGATGACGTGCGTCGCGCCCTGGCCCGCTGGTCGACGTGGGTGGTGCGAGATGCCGCCGGTCGGCTGGTCGGCTCGGTGCGCGCACGAGCGCACGAGGGACTCTGGGAGGTGGGACGGCTCATGGTGGCCCCGGATCTGCGGCGCCGGGGGCTGGGCCGACGACTGCTCGCGCACGCCGAAGCGTTGGCGCCCGTGAGCGTGACGTCGATCGCCCTCATCACCGGGGCCGCGAGCACGGCGAACCAGCGCCGCTATCGACGCGCCGGCTACCGGCCGTCGCCGAGCGAGCGCACGCTGCTCCCGTCCGTCGAAGGGACCGTCGAATTCGTCAAGCGCGTGGCCGCGTTGCCAGAGCTGTCATGACAGCCGCCTGAGGCTGGGCCGGCTGCTGCCGCGCAGCTGGGTCGACAAGGCGGCGCAGACGCGTCGGCGGCTCGAAGAGGATCCCGAACCCCACCCGACGCAGGGCCGACTCCGCGACCACGCACGTGGCCGCGATGATGAGCGTGACGACAAGTGGGTAGGTGACGTCCATCATCTGGCTGCGCCGCAGGAACCCGAAGTCACCGGCGCGGTTGGCGGCCCAGACCGTCAAAATGCCCACGAGCGGCCAATGCAGGACATAGACGCCTAGGGTCCGACGCCCCACCCAGGCGAGCGGCCTGGTGAGGACGCTGAGCCGGCGGGCCCGGGTTGCCCACGCGGCGACAGCCAGGACGAGGATGCTGAGTGGCACACACGCGGCCACCTCAACGGGATAGCGAGGCAGGGGCGGCAGGACGGCCGCGAGGACCCCGAAGCCGAGCGTCGCCGCACCCGCGCCGATCAGAGCCGGTCGCGAGGACACCATTGCCGGCACCTTCGGACCGAGGTAGACGCCCACCGCGAAGAAAACCGCGCGCGGGATGCCAGCACGCTCACCGGTGTACCACAGGGTTACCCAGCCGATAGCGAGCAGCGCCCCGATCACGAGGGCAGGCGGCAGGCGACGCCCCAGCGACAGCACGACGAGGCTGATAGCCAGAAGGTGGACGAACCACAAGGGCCCGAAGGCGGGGTTGACGATCTCGAGCAGCGCGGCAGGGACAGTCTCGGCCGTGGAGGTCGCGACCTGAGCAGGTCCCGGGGCGGTGAGGCGCTCGATGATCGCGTAGAGGATCGTCCACACGACGAGTAGGTGGATGTTTGCGAAGATTGCCCAGCGGGTCTTGCCGCTGCCCAGCCCGGCACGGACCTTGGAGCTGGCGAGCCAGCCCGAGACGAGGAGCAACAACGGCATGCGAACCTCGGCGAGGACCGCCGAGTTGAAGACCACCCACAGCTTCAGCGCCGGTCGACCGGTCGGGTCCCCGGCGAGGGGGAAGACGTGGAAGAACCCGACATGGACGAGGACCACCGCGAGAATGCACAATCCTCGGGCGACATCAAGGTAGGCAAGGCGCGCCTGCGTGCGAGGAAGCGCACCCGCGCCGGTGGCCGTCACGGACATAGATCTCCTTCAACGTCAGCGGCGCCCTGCTGGTCGGGGACAGGAGGGGTAGGTGCCGCCGCAGCGCCGCGTCGACCAGACGATCGGTCGCAAGTGATTCGATTTCCGATGCCCCGCACCCGGGTTGGTCCCGGGGGGACATTCGACGCGCTGCCTGCGG
>JAUNUZ010000309.1 GCA_030537915.1 Micrococcales bacterium | reverse complement strand
CGCGTCCAGCGCGCGGCGCACCTCGCGGGCCTGCGCCGCGAATCCGGCGAGGACGTCCTCACCGAGCGAGGTGCCCGCCCGCACACCTCGGCCGGCGATCTGGGAGTCGGCGTCAGGCGTCTGAGCTACCCATACGTAGTAGGCGACCGCGTCCGCGCAGGTCACCGCCGACACCGGCCGATTGAGGTAGGTGACGACGGTGCTCATCGCTCGGGAGGTGTGCCCGATGAGCGAGCGCAGGTCCCAGGTGCCCAGGCCCGGCCCGTCGAGTTGCACGGGCTTGACCCGCGAGATGAGTTCTGTCGCAGCGTCCGTCGTATCGAGGTAGTTCCGGCGAGGATCCATGCTTGAGTATGACGACGAAAGCGGTGTCGTGTGCCTCATGTGCGGGTCGCGTCCGTGCCGACCGGTCCCGAGTCCCCACTACCCGACATCTCGGCAAGCCTCGCCCGGCGTGCGGACTGGTTGGCGGGGACGAGCCTGACGAAACCGCCTTGCACCAGCGGTGCCACGGCGCTGGGGTTATCCGTGACGAGGAGCTCGAGGACGACGCCCTCGTCGATCCGGAACTTGGTCGCGACGCTGTGGAAGGGTCCGAGCCGCAGGCTGAGGACGTGCTCCCCAGCGGGCACCTCGAAGTCGGTGATCTCGTCGACGAGACGGCCCATCGCTTCGTGGCCGAGCAGGAAGACCCGCTCGGGGCTTGCTGTTCCGCGATGGATGCGCACGGTGGACGACATGGCGGCTTCCTCCCTGAGGCAGCGTGGCCCGCTCCAACGTCCCAGGCCCGGGTGTCGCGGGCTAAGGCCACGACCCCAATTTAGGCCACCGCAGGGACGGACAGCAAGGGACATCCACGGGCAAAGGCCCCGCGAGCAGGTCATTTGCAAGAATCAGTACAGTCGCAGACTCCCGGCCTTATGGAGGGACTGCGCCGCCCGGATGAGCCCTAGATGGCTGAAGGCCTGGGGATAGTTGGACATCATCCGACGGCCCACGGGGTCGTATTCCTCGGCCAGCAACCCCAGGTCGTTGCACCACGTGAGTAGCCGATCGAAGAGGGTGCGGGCCTCTACGACGCGTCCGGACGCCGCATACTGCTGGACCAGCCAGAAGGAGCAGATGACGAAGGGGTACTCCTCGCCAGGCAGCCCGTCGAGCCCGGCCGTCGTGCGGTAGCGCCGTAGGAAGCCGTCCTCGGTCGCCAGGTCGGCTTCGATGCGCGCGACGGTGCCGAGCATCCGGGGGTCGTCGGCCGGCAGGTAGCCGACGAGCGGCAGGACGAGCAGGGAGGCATCGACCTCCTGGGACCCGTAAGCCTGCACGAAGCTGCCGATCTCGGCGTCGTAGCCGTGGTTGTCGATCTCCTGGCGAAGGCGATCCCGCAGTTCTCGCCACGCCTCGACCGGCCCGGCCAGGCCGTGCTCCTCGACGGCCCGCACGCCTTGCGCGAAGGCAGCCCACGTGAGGACTCTGGAGTGGGTGAAGAACTGCGGTTCGCCGCGCATCTCCCAGATGCCGTGACCGCGATCGTCGCAGTGCCGGCGTTGGAAGTCGAGCAGCTGGCGTTGCAAGGACCAGGAGTGTCGGGTCTCCTTGACGCCCAGTTCGCGGACGTGGGCGAGGGCCATCATCACTTCTCCCACGACATCCCCCTGGTATTGCTCGGCGGCGTCGTTGCCGACGCGGACCGGGCGGGCGCCACCGTAGCCGGGCAGATCCACCTCGCGCTCGGCGGCGACGCGGGAACCGTCGATGGTGTACATGATGTGCAGCCGGTGGGGGTCGCCGGCGATGGCCCGCAGCAGCCACGTGCGCCAGGCCAGGCCGCCGTCTCCGTGGTCGGCCATGACCTCGATCGTCAGCGCGGAATCACGCAGCCAGGCATAGCGATAGTCCCAGTTGCGCGTCCCGCCGGGGGTCTCCGGTAGGGAGGTCGTGGCTGCGGCGACGACGCCGCCGGTCAGTTCGTGCGTCAGGGCGCGCAGGACGAGCAGGGAACGGCGCACGGGGGTCAGCGCGCACTCCTGCAGGTAGTTCTGCGCCCAGTCCTGCCACTGCTGCGTGACGAGGGTGATCTCGCTGTCCGCGTCGAGTGGATCCGGAGACGACTCGTAGCTGGGATGGCACGTGAGCACCCAGGCCAGCCGGTCTCCGGCGGTCATCGCGAAGGTCCCGTAGTGGCGCTCGTGGCCGGCGGTCAGGGCCGGTCCACGCAGGGTCAGCGAGGTGCCGCCGGACGTCGCCAGGAGCAGGGTCGAGGCGCCTTCGGGGACTCGTTGCAGCCAGGGGCGGCTCGTGCCGGTGTCGAACCGGAAGCGCACGTCCTGCACCACGTCGACCGAGCCCTGAACACACTCGACCCGGCGGATCATCGAGTGGTGCTCACCGCGCGCGAGGCAATCGGTGACGATCGCCTCACCGCCCGGCGTGTGCCACCGGGTTCGCAGGACGAAGCTGTCCTCGACGTACTCGCGCGAGATCACCTCCCCGCCCGCGATCCGCAGGGACCAGCGGCCGTTGTCGGCGTTCCCCAAGAGCGCCGCGAAGACCGCGTCCGCGTCGAAGCGCGGTGGACAGTACCAGTCGACTTCGCCGGTCGTGGCGACCAGTGCCGCGGTGCGCCGGTCCGAGAGCAGGGCGTAGTCCTCGATGGGAGTGGTCACGGTGCCCACCGTCCACCCCCGGGACGCCGGCCGTCCAGTGCGGGGTGCTTCCTGCGCTTCGCGGGGCCACCCCGCTGACTCTCGGGCGCTTGCACGCCCGTGGTCTGCTCTTTCGTCACCGCCATTCATGGCTGGCGTCATTCCCGGTGACGAGCACCGACCAAGACGCGGGAGCGCAGCGGACCCAGGCTGTCCGCATGGGAGGCGAGGCTCTCTCTCATCACCCACCGATGGAGGAAGCACATGTTCCAGCCTGGAATCCACAGCGAGATCGAGACGTACGTCGGCTACCTGCAGGTCCAGATCGACAGCCTTCGTGAGGCGGCCTGGGGCTTGAGCGAAGAGCAGGCCCGCGAGACGCCTTGCCGCAGCGCGCTCTCGATCGGCGGATTGCTCAAGCACGCGACCTTCGTGCTGACGGGCCGCACCAGCCGGGCTCAGCTGACGGGCGCGCCGTCCGCCGAACAATTCGCCGCGATGGCTGCCGTCTTCATGGGCAGCTTCGCGCTCACCGTCGATGAGACGCTCGAGGGCGCACTTGGCGCGTTCGACGAGGCGGCCAGGACGCTGCTCGCGACTCTGCGCTCGATCGACCCCGACACCCAGACGATCGAACCGCCCGCGCCGTGGGACAACCGGCCCGAGCCCGTGCCGACGCTCGAGCGCTTCGCCATCGTTCACCTCATCGAGGAGCTCGCCCGGCACGCAGGGCACGCCGACATCATCCGTGAGCAGATCGACGGCGCCACCGCGATGTCGTTGCATTTCGCCGCGGCAGGCCTGCCGGGCAATGACTTCGTGCGGCCCTGGCAGCCTGGGGAGTCGTTGTGACGGGTCTGCCTACAGACCTGCCTTCACGGCCGTTTGACGCTTGATCCGGCCGAGCATCCCCGCCATGCCGCGCAGGCGCAGCGGGCTGACGAGGTCGGTGAGCGCGAGTCGCCCGGGCAGGTCAGTTGGCACGTCGAGGATCTCCTGCGCGGTCGCG
>JAUNUZ010000308.1 GCA_030537915.1 Micrococcales bacterium | reverse complement strand
GTAGGCGCTGGGCGCGGGATGTCGGGCATGGACCAACGCCCGCTGTGGACGACCGCGGCGGGACACATCGCGTTCTGGAGCCCGTCTGCGCCAACGCCGCGAACGGCCCGCGCACCGACAAGAGACGCTTCGGAGTCCGCCACGACACCCCGCTACTGCGGGGCGTCGTCCGTCACCACCGGTGAGCCCAGCCGAAACTCGGCCAGCGGTTCGACGAGGTCGGCGCTCACTTTGACCTCCAGGCGCGTGCCGTCGCCGCTGTGCTCCTCGGAGATGACGTCGGCCTCGGTGTGCAGCCGGTTGATGATGTCGCCGCGCTGGTAGGGAACCAGGAGCGTCATCGGGATGAGCGGCCGCGGCAGGGCCGCGTCGATAACGTCGCGCAGCTCCTGCAGGCCGGCGCCGGTCCGGGCCGACACGACGACCGCGTGTTTCTCATGACGGCAGAGCCGGTGGATGACCTCCGGGTCTGCGGCGTCGGCCTTGTTGATGACGATGACCTCGGGGACGTCCGTGGCTTCGACGTCCGCCAGCACGGCGCGCACGGCGCTGATCTGACCCTCGGGATCAGGGTGGGATCCGTCGACGACGTGTAGCAGCAGGTCGGCGTCCGCGACCTCCTCGAGCGTGGAGCGGAAGGCCTCGATGAGTTGGTGCGGCAGGCTGCGCACGAAGCCGACCGTGTCCGCGAGCGTGTACAGGCGTCCGTCCTGGGTCGCAGCCCGGCGCACGGTCGGATCGAGGGTTGCGAAGAGGGCGTTCTCCACGAGCACCCCGGCGCCGGTCAGCCGGTTGAGCAAGGAGGACTTGCCGGCGTTGGTGTATCCGATGATGGCCACCGAGGACACCTTGTGCTCGTGCCGGGACAGACGCTTGGTGTCCCGGGACGTTTTCATACCCGCAATCTGGCGGCGCAGCCGGGCCATCTTGGAGTTGATCCGGCGGCGGTCGAGCTCGATCTTGGTCTCACCGGGCCCGCGCGAGCCGATGCCCTCACCGCCTGCGACACGGCCACCTGCCTGCCGGGACATCGAGTCACCCCAGCCGCGCAGACGCGGCAGGAGATACTGCAGCTGGGCGAGCTCGACCTGCGCCTTGCCCTCTCTGGACTTCGCATGCTGGGCGAAGATATCGAGAATCAGCGCTGTCCGGTCGATGACTTTGACCTTGACGACGTCCTCGAGGGCTCGGCGCTGACTCGGCGCCAGCTCGCCGTCGCAGATCACGGTGTCAGCGCCCTGCGCCGCGACGATATCGCGCAGCTCGATCGCCTTGCCGGAGCCGAGGTAAGTCGCGGGGTCCGGGCGCATCCGCCGCTGGACGACTCCGGCGAGCACGGCGGACCCTGCGGTCTCGGCCAGGGCCGCGAGCTCGCGCAGCGAGTTCTCGGCATCTTCGACCGTGCCCTCGGTCCACACCCCGGCAAGCACGACACGCTCGAGGCGCAGCTGGCGGTACTCGACCTCGGTGACATCCTCCAACTCGGTGGACAACCCGGCGACTCGTCGCATGGCAGCTCGCTCTTCGCGTTCGAGCTGATCACCGTCGTAGGCGACGAAATCGGGATCCTTCTGATGCCAGTCGTCGTCGTCCGCGAGGGCCGAGGCCTTGAAATCGAAGATGTCTGAGGTATCGCGCGAATTCGTCATATTGTCCCCCAGGGTGTCACCGAGCGGGAAGAAGGTCGAGCGCGTTACGCCCGGCTACCCCCCGGCCTGCCGGCACCTCCCCAAGGGCTTGCGGCTTCAGCGCGCCGATTCGGCGCTTGACTCAGCGATCCGGAACCCAGCCACACCCAGGGGCGCCGCACTCGCGGCGGCCCTGGGGACTGGCGAGGCCCGATGGCGCAAGCTGGGCGAGGCACAGCGCGGCAGCAGACCCCTGGGCCCCATGGAATGAGGATGGACCGGTCGCGGCGGGTCTTGACGCCGCGTCCGGTCCAAAGGCCCGTCGTGGGACTGGTACAAGCCGTTAACGCGGGTCGGGGGTGCGCTCGGCCGATACCGCGGGCGCCCCGTCACCGGCCCTGCTGGCACCGTGCGGGTGCTCCTCGAGTTGTCCGCTGGGGTCGACGTCGTCGTGGTCGTCCACCATGAGGAGCCTGGCACGACGCTTGGAGACAACCACGGCACCGATGATGAGCGCGGTCGCGATGCCGGCGATAAGCAGGCGTAGCGGCAGCGAAGCTCCATCGCCGACGGACAGGTAGACAACCGCCGGGGCGATGAGCAACGCGACGAGGTTCATCACCTTGAGAAGCGGGTTGATCGCCGGACCGGCAGTGTCCTTGAACGGGTCGCCGACGGTGTCACCGATGACGGTCGCCTCGTGGGCGCTGCTGCCCTTGCCACCGTGCGCGCCGTCCTCGACGAGCTTCTTGGCGTTGTCCCACGAACCGCCGGAGTTGGCGAGGAAGACGGCCATGAGTACACCGGAGCCGATCGCGCCGCCTAGGAAGCCGGCCAGCGCACCGAAGCCGAGGCCGAAGCCGACGGCGATGGGCGCCATCGCGGCGAGCAGGCCGGGGGTCGCGAGCTCCTGGAGCGAGTCGCGGGTGCAGATGTCGACGACCCGACCGTACTCGGGCTTCTCCGTGCCCTCCATGATGCCGGGGTGCTCGCGGAACTGGCGACGCACCTCGAGCACGATGGCGCCGGCCGCACGGGTCACCGCATCGATGGCCAAGCCGGAGAAGAGGAAGACGACGCTGGCCCCGAGGATGAGGCCGACCAGGACGTTGGGCGCGACGATGGCGTAACCCTCGATGGCCTCGCTCGCGCTGCGGCCCGCCTCGGTCAGGGCGGTGGTGACCGCGTCGTTGTAGGAGCCGAAGAGGGCAGTAGCGGCGAGCACGGCGGTAGCGATCGCGATGCCCTTGGTGATCGCCTTTGTCGTGTTACCGACCGCGTCGAGCTCCGAGAGCACCTGCGCGCCCTCCTCGCCGACGTCGCCGGACATCTCCGCAATGCCCTGGGCGTTGTCGCTGACCGGGCCGAAGGTGTCCATCGCGACGATGACTCCGACAGTCGTGAGCAGGCCGCAGCCCGCCAGCGCGATGAGGAAGAGCGAAAGGATGATCGATCCACCGCCGAGGAGGAAGGCGATGTAGACGGCGGCCGCGATGACGATCGCGGTGATGACTGCGGATTCCAGGCCGACGCCGATTCCCGCGAGAATGACGGTCGCCGCTCCGGTCAACGAGGTGCGGGCAACGTTGCGGGTCGGGGAGGACTCGGTGGCAGTGAAGTGACCGGTGAGCCACAGGATGATCGCTGCGAGCACGATGCCCAGGACGACAGCGCTGATGGCCAGGACACGCGGGTCGCTGGTGTTCGAGCGCACTGACTCCGCAGCGCCGGGCAGGGCCGCGAACGAACTGGGCAGGTAGCTGAAGGACGCGATGGCACACAGCACCGCCGAGACCACCGCGGCGATGGCGAAGCCCCGGTTGATCGCACCCAGGCCGTTGTCCCCCGGGCGGACCCGGGTCACCATGATGCCCAGCACCGCAGTGATCGCGCCGAGCGCGGGGACGATGAGTGGGAAGACGAGGCCAGGCTCGCCGATGGCGGCCTTGCCGAGGATGAGCGCCGCGACGAGGGTCACCGCATAGGACTCGAAGAGGTCGGCCGCCATGCCGGCGCAGTCGCCGACGTT
>JAUNUZ010000307.1 GCA_030537915.1 Micrococcales bacterium | reverse complement strand
GAGTTCGTCCTGCTCAAGCAGGTCCTCAAACCGCGTCTGCTGGCCATCTTCTTCACCTCCGTGGCCGGCGGGATCATGCTCATCGGGTTCGTCTGCAACGCTTTCGCCTGACCAACCGCATCGTCTGAAAGGAAGCCGACGTGCACATCAAGATCCTCGGCCCCGGCTGCCGCAAGTGCATCAAGCTGGAGAAGGAGACACGATCCGCCGTGCAGCAGCTAGGCCTGGAAGCCACCATCGAGAAGGTCACCGCATTTCCCGACATCGCCGCCTACGGGATCATGTCCACTCCCGGACTTGTCATCGATGAACAGGTCGTCGACAGCGGTCGGGTCCCCAAGCGCCAGGAAATTCTCGGGCTCCTCACCGCTGACCGCCCGGCGTCAGTCGCTTCGAGTCATTGCTGGGACGCCGGTCGAGGAGTTTGGCCTCGGCTTACCTGCAGACCTCGCCGCAGGCTCGTGGTGAGCGACTTGCTGAGGGCATCGAGGGCGTCCTCGACGATGGCGTAGTAGGCCCATTTGCCGCGCTGAGCCCGGGTGACGAGGCCGGCGTCGACCAGTTGGCGCATGTGGTGCGACACGGTCGGCTGTGTCAGACCCACGATCTGGGTCATGTCACAGGTACACGCCTCCCCACCCTGGCTGGCGGCGATCAAGGACAACAGCCGCATCCTGGTCGGATCGCCCAGGGCCTTGAAGGACTTGGCCAGCCGGTCGGCCTCGGCCTCGCCAAGGACCGCACCGGTGACGATTGAGCGACCCCCCTGCTTGAATCGCGGCAACTCCCGGCCGATGGCGCCTCCAAGCCCACTCTTGTCGGTGTCCGTCGCGCAGATGGCGTTGGTGGGGGACGGGGTCATGACGCCGTTTCTACGAGGCATCGACATCCGTCGATGCGTGGGTCGCCCTGCGAAATCCGGCCACCGACGCGGCACCCAGGCCGGGTGGGCGTCCTAGGCCAGCCAGCGTTGGGCAAGCAAGGGTTGGGCGAGCAGCGCGGCGCGTCAGCCGAGCAGCGCGTCCAGGGCGCGGTAGTCGACGCCGCTCGGCGCGGATTCCCGGATGGCTTCGAGGAGCCCGAGTCGGGCGGCCTTGACGTCTTCCTCCTTGGCCATGACGAGGATGTCGTCGAAGAACACGGCGACGGCCTCCACGAGGGGTCCCGTCGCAGCGGCGTAGGCAGGCAGGCTGGCCCCGGCCTCGGCGGGCAGCGCCTCGAAGACGCTGCGCAGACGCACCTCGGCCGGTTCGCCGAGCTTGCCCGGGTCATAAGTCGGCGGCGTGCCCGCGGGCACGATCCGCTCGATCCGCTGGATCGACTCGACGAGGGCCCGGAACTGCAGGTCACCCCGCAGGGCTTCGACGTCGGTCACAGTCGCGCCGACGCGGCCGGGCTGGTCGGCACCCGGCAGGACCGTCGTGACGAGGTCCGCCGAAACGCCCTCGTCGCGCAGGAGCTGTGCGAATCGGGCGGTGGTGAACTCCAGGGCGGCGTCGACAGCATCACCCGGGACCTGCACGCCTTGCTCGCGCAGCCGATGGGCAGCGTCCTCGAACGTGCCGCGCAGCGTGAGCTCGTGAAGCGGGCCATCCCCCGCCTCCCGAAGGATGCGCACGAGCCCGAGCGCCGCGCGCCGCAGCCCGAACGGGTCCGAGGACCCGGTCGGCTTGGCGCCTAGTGCGAACATTGCCATCAGGAGGTCCGCGCGGTCTGCCACCGCGAGCAACGCGCCCGGGGTGGAGGCGGGCACCGCGTCAGCGCCGGTCCGGGGCTGCTCCATCTCGTAGAGTGCGGCCGCGACCTGAGGCGATTCCCCCTTGCGCAGCGCGTACTCGCGCGCGACGAAACCGGCCAGCGAGCTCATCTCGACGACCATCTGCGTCGCGAGGTCGAACTTCGCGAGCGCACCCGCCCGCGCCAGGGTCTCGCGTTCGATGCCGGCAAGCCCCACCCGGTCGGCCAAGGCGTCCGCCAGGTCGGCGATGCGCCGCGCCCGCTGCCCAACCGAGCCCAGCCGGTTCTCGAAGGTCAGCGCCTCGAGCCCGGGCACGAAGGCGTCGACACTGTCGCAGCGAAGGTCTGCATTCCAGAAGAACAGCGCGTCCTCGTAGCGTGCCCGGATGACGGATTCGTTGCCTCGCTGGACGGTGGCATCGTCACAGCGGCCGTTGGCGACGGTCACGAAATTCGGCAGCAGCCGGCCACCCCCCGAGCGCACCGGCAGGTAGCGCTGATGTTTGCGCATGACCGTCGTCAGCACTTGCTCGGGCAGTTCGAGGTAGCGCGGATCGAAGTCGCCGCGGACGCCGTGCGGGTCTTCGACGAGGTTGGTGATCTCGTCGAGGAGGACCTTCTCGCCCTCGATGTCGATGGTCCCACCGACCCCGGCGGCCAGGGCGGTGACCTGCTCGACGATGTCGTCGCGGCGCTGCCGTGAGGACAGCTGGATGCCGCCCTCGGCCAGGACTGCCTCGAGGTCGTCGGCCGTCGCGACATCCGCGGTGCCGACGGGATAGTCGGGGCGCGGCGACCCCGCGGTGGCCCGCTGCAGATACGTCGTGCGGCCCGCGGCGAGCCTCGAGACGGTGACCGGCACAACGACTGGGCCCCACAGCGCCACGAGCCAGCGGATCGCCCTACTGAAGCTCAGCTGCGGGTCGGACCAACGCATGTTCTTCTCGGCTCGCAGCCCGGTGACGATCTCGGCGAGTAGACCCGAGAGCACGTCCAGGACGGGTCGGCCCTGCTGCGCCACTGCGACCACGGCGTGCTCGTTACCGCCGATCTCGGCCCTCTCGACGGCAGCAACCTCGACGCCCTGGCCCCGCGCGAAGCCCTGCAGCGCCTTCGTCGGGCTGCCGTCCGCGGCGAAGGCCGCCGACCACTTCGGGCCCTTGCGCTGCTGCTCGGTGTCCGGCTCCCGGGCTGCTACCTCGGCGACGGTGACGACGATGCGGCGCGGCGTCCCGTCGACGCGGATCTCGCCGTGCGCCAAACGGGTTGCGTCGAGCCTGTCGGTGATGGCGGCCCGCACGGCCTCGATCGTCTCCGTGACGACGTGCGGCGGCAGCTCCTCGATCCCGATCTCGAAGGCGAGCGTCTGCGGCGTCGTCGGCAGGTCGGCGGGAACCGGTTCAGCCGCCCGCCCGAAAGCCGGCGTCGGCCCTTCTACCGCGTCGTCCTCGCGCATCAGCGGGAGACCGAGCTCCTCACGGCGTGCGATCCAGACCGCCGCGGTATCGCGCATGAGGCGGCGCATCGTCGCGAACGCCTGGGCCCGCTCGGTCGTGCTGATCGCACCGCGGGAGTCGAGCACATTGAAGGCGTGGCTGCTCTTGAGGATGTACTGATGAGCAGGTACAGGAAGGCGCGCTTGGACCATCCGGGCCGCCTCGCCGATATACGTCTGATAAAGCCGCCGGTTCGCCTCGACGTCCGCGTCGTCGAGGTAGTAGCGGCTCATCTCGTACTCCTGCTGACCGAACGCCACCCCGAAGGTGATGACGTCGCCGTTCGGCTTGCGGGAGTAGGCGATGTCCTTGAAGTGCGTGACGCCCTGGAGCGCCATCAGGATTCGCTCCATGCCGTAGGTGAGCTCTACGGGGATCGGGTCGAGGTTTTGCCCGCCCACCTGCTGGAAGTACGTGAACTGGGTGATCTCCATGCCGTCCAGCCACACCT
>JAUNUZ010000306.1:1969-3715 GCA_030537915.1 Micrococcales bacterium | reverse complement strand
CGTAGACGGGGTATTCGCCGCAGAGGAACCCCTGGTTGAGCAACTGCTTGCCACCGACGACCTTGAGGGTCGGGATGCGACCGTGCGCGACCACAGGTAGGGACAACATGCTGGGCTCGGGAAGGAGGCTCTTGATGTTGCCACCGACCATGTTGGTCAGCTCACCGACAGCGTCGGCGATGTCGTCGTCGCTGAGCTCGGGGACCTCAAGACCGAACATCGCCGCTGCGACCCTGAGGGCGGCCTCTTCCTGCATTTCCAGGCTGATGAGACAGTCGGTCGCGCCGCTCACACCGACGGATCCCGCAACGGCCGCGCCCACACTTGTAACCGCGCCCTCGACAGGCTCGATGTCGAGGCCAAGCATGGAGCTGAATACCTCTTGGACGATTTGCGCGACGTCGTCGCTGGACAAGTGCATGCTCGGTCCTTCGTGAAGGCCTTCGGGAAAGTCCTGCAGGCAGTCGGTCGGTGGCGCCAGGTCGTCGGACTGGCCGACTGTCGGCGTATGCCGCCGGTGACCCGAAGCCATCGACCCGCTCATGGGTGGACAACCCCTTATCGGCGCTGCCCCAAAGGACTTGAGCGAAGATTTGTGAACCCCGTTGTTGTTGTGCCTGATCCGCAGCCTGGTGCGATCTCCCGGACGGAAAAAACCCCTCCCATCGATGTGCGCCTCGACGGGAGGCCGCAATGCGCACCAAGGGGCGTCGCACCACCGAACGTCTGCCTCAGGTGGGGGGACTCAGCGCCGATGGGTCCAGCGATTCCCCTATCGCCGCAAGGAGTGTGCTGATGGAAGGCATGGAGGAGATCGTCCAGGAGTTCCTGGTCGAATCACACGAAAACCTCGACCAGCTCGACCAAGATCTGCTGGCCCTGGAGCGAGACCCGAATTCTCGGGAACTGCTATCGAGCATTTTCCGCACACTGCACACCATCAAGGGCACCAGTGGCTTCCTCGCGCTGCACACTCTCGAGCGGGTGGCACACGCCGGCGAGAGCTTGCTGTCCAAGCTGCGCGACGGCGAAATGATCCTCACGGCGGTGATGGCGACCGCTCTGCTGGAGATGGTCGACGCCGTCCGCAGCCTCCTTGGGCACATTGAGAACGATGGCAACGAAGGCACCCAGGAGTACGCCGAGCTGACGGCCAAGCTGAACGCTCTGCTCGAGGGTCGCGACCCCGGTGCAGTGGCTGCCGCCGTCACAGGCGACTCTGCTGCACAGGCCGCCACTGCTGAGGTGGAGGCTAGCGTCGAGGTCACCCAGGTCGTTCAGACCCAGGTCGTCGCCAGTGCGCAGACGCCGCTAGCAGCTGCCGGTGTCGCGACGGCCATGGCCGGTGCCGTCACCGCGGACGCTGCGAGTGCCGCAGCGGCGGCGGCTCCAGCCGCGCCGACTACAGCAGCCTCGGCCCCCGACGTCTCGGCCGATGGGGGCTCAGGTGGTGCGACGCCCACCGCTCAGGAAGCAGCTCAGACCGCTGCGGCGGCTCAGGTCACCGCTGCCGCTGCAGCCAAGCCCACACCCGACCCTGGCGAGGGCGGCCCGAAACATGGCCGGTCGGTGGCCGACTCGAGCATCCGCGTCGACGTTGACCTGCTCGACTCGCTGATGAACCTCGTCGGTGAGCTGGTGCTCTCGCGCAACCAGCTCGTCCAGCGGGCCGCTGCCAGCCAGGACCAGGAGCTACAGCGCTCCATGCACCGCCTCTCCCTGGTGGCCAGCGAGCTGCAGGAGGGC
>JAUNUZ010000306.1:0-1959 GCA_030537915.1 Micrococcales bacterium | reverse complement strand
GACGCGCATGCAGCCCATCGAGACGGTGTGGAGCAAGATTCCCCGCGTCGTGCGCGACCTGTCCAACTCCCTCGGCCGCCAGATTCGTGTCGAGATGCAGGGCAAGGAGACAGAGCTCGACAAGACGATCCTGGAGGCGATCAAGGACCCGCTGACACACCTCGTCCGCAACTCCTGCGATCACGGCATCGAGGCGGCCGCCGACCGCATCGCCGCGGGCAAACCCGCCGAAGGCGTGCTGCTCATGCGCGCCTTCCACGAGGGCGGACAGGTCAACATCGAGATCATCGACGACGGTGCCGGCATCAACGCGCAGAAGGTGCGCGACAAGGCCGTCGAGCGGGGTCTCATGTCGCGCGACGAGGCCGACCGGCTCTCCGAGCGTGACGCCCAGCTCCTCATCTTCAAGGCGGGCTTCTCCACCGCGCCCGCGGTGACGAATGTGTCCGGCCGCGGTGTCGGCATGGACGTCGTCAAGACGAATATCGAGAAGATCGGAGGCGTCATCGACGTCTCCTCGGAGTTCGGCAAGGGCACGGTGACGCGGATCAAGATCCCGCTGACCCTGGCGATCATCCCGGCGCTGCTCGTGCGCAGCAAGAACAACATGTTCGCGATCCCCCAGGTCAACCTGCTCGAGCTGGTCCGCCTGGACCGTGAGCAGGCGGCCGAACGGCTCGAGAACATCCAGGGCACCCCGGTCTACCGGCTGCGCGGCGATCTACTGCCGCTGGTCGACCTGCGCGAGCAGATCGGCATGGACAAGGCCGACTCGGACACGACGTTCATCGCCGTCTTGCGCGCCGACCAGCGCCAGTTCGGACTCATCGTCGACGACATCGAAGACACCGAGGAGATCGTCGTCAAGCCGCTGGGCCGCCAGTTGCGCGGCCTCGACCTCTACGCCGGCGCCACCCTCATGGGTGACGGTCGAGTCGCTCTCATCCTCGACACGAACTCGTTGGCCGCCCACGCGGGCATGGTCAACGACGGTGGCGAGGCCGCCAAGCGGGCCGCCGAGGAGGCCGCGCGCCTCGTGCGCAACGATGCGGCGTCGCTGCTGGTCGTGAAGCTGTCCAACGGCCGTCGGGTCGCGCTGCCCCTCAAGTGCGTCGAGCGTCTCGAGGAGTTCCCGCTCACCCGGGTCGAGCCCGTCGGACAGAACCAGGTCGTGCAATACCGCGGGGTCATCCTGCCCCTGCTGCGCCTGGCCGATGACTACGGCAGTTTCGACCAGGTCGACCCCGACGCGCCTCTCCAGGTCGTCGTGTGTCAGCACCGCGGTCAGCTCTTCGGCTTCGTCGTCGCCCAAGTCCTCGACATCGTCGAGGACGAACTCGCGATCCGCACCCACCTCGACACAGGTGGAAACCTCGGTTCTGCGGTCGTCAACGAACACGTCACCGAGCTGCTCAACATCGACACGGCGCTGGCCGGGATGATCGCCCCCGACGCGGACGCCTACAGCGGAGCCACCCAGTACTCCGCCTTCGCCAGACAGGAGGCCTGATCCATGGCCAACCAGTACTGCACTTTCCGCCTCGGTGGACATCTCTTCGGCGTGCCCGTGGAGACCGTCCAGGAGGTCCTTCGTGAACAGAACCTCACCCCGGTCCCGATGGCATCGCGCGAGGTCAGTGGCCTGATCAACCTGCGAGGGCAGATCGTCATCACCGTCGACCTGCGCGAGCGGATGGGCCTGCCGGCGCGTGACGAGCACCTCGAGGCCACCAACATCGTCGTCCGGACCTCCGGCGACACCGTCACCTCCCTGCTCGTCGACAAGATCGGGGATGTGCTCGAACCCGAGCTGGACCGTTTCGAGGCACCCCCGGACACCGTCGTCGGACGCGTCCGCGAACTCGTCACGCGCGTGTGCAAGCTCGACCGTGAGCTCATGCTCGTCCTCGACACCGACAAGGCCGTCGACATCGACGCGGCGGCCCGCTCGTACTGATC
>JAUNUZ010000305.1 GCA_030537915.1 Micrococcales bacterium | reverse complement strand
TCGCGCTCGGTGACCTCCAGCTGCCCCTCGACGTTGCGGCCGCGCGCGCGGCCACCCGGGGTGAGTCCCAGGGTGCGGGTGCGATGGAAGGCGCGGGCCACTATGAGTCCTGCTGGAAGGTCGCCCACAAGCCGTAGCCCTGCAGAGCCTGCGTGTGCTGCTCCATGAGTTCCTTCGCGCCGGAGGCCACGACCGCGCGTCCCTTGTGATGAACGTCGAGCATGAGGGCGGTGGCCTTGTCACGGCTGTAGCCGAAATAGGTCTGGAAGACGTAGGTGACGTAGGTCATGAGGTTGACCGGATCGTTCCAGACAAGGGTGATCCACGGCCGTTCGACACCCGACCTGGGGTCGGCGACAACCTCGTCTTGTTCTACCGGCGCGATCGACACCCCACCACCCTAGGCTGCCCCCGTGACGAGTACAGCCCTCCTGACCGACCACTACGAGCTGACGATGGTGCAGGCGGCCCTGCACAGCGGCGCAGCAAGCCGACCCGGTGTCTTCGAGATGTTCGGGCGACGACTGCCCAACGGTCGCCGCTATGGCGTGGTGGCCGGGACCGGCAGGTTCCTGCAGGCGCTGCGCGACTTCAGGTTCGGGCCTGCGCAGATCGACGACCTGGCCAGGCGCCGCATCGTCGACGACATCACGCTGGACTACCTGCGCGGCTATCGCTTCACCGGTGACATCTATGGCTACGCCGAGGGAGAGGTCTACTTTCCCGGGTCGCCGCTGCTGGTCGTCGAGGGCACCTTCGCCGAGGCCGTCGTGCTGGAGACGCTGGCCCTGTCCGTCTACAACCACGACTGCGCAGTCGCATCTGCGGCCTCGCGGATGATCACGGCGGCCGGGGGCCGCCCCTGCATCGAGATGGGCTCGCGGCGCACGCACGAGTGGGCCGCCGTGGCCGCCGCGCGCGCCGCCCACATCGCCGGCTTCGCGACGACGAGCAACCTTCAGGCCGGGCGAGACTACGGGATCCCTACCGCCGGGACGAGTGCACACTCGTTCACGCTTCTGCACGACGACGAGGAGACCGCCTTCCGCGCCCAGGTCGAGAGCCTGGGGACCGACACCACGCTGCTCGTGGACACCTATGACGTACCGCGCGCCGTCGAGTTGGCCGTGCGGATCGCGGGCCCCACGCTCGGTGCCGTGCGCCTGGACTCCGGCGACCTCCTAGCGCAGGCCCACGAGGTGCGGGCGCAGTTGGACGGCCTGGGCGCCACCCGGACACGGATCGTCGTCACCTCTGATCTGGATGAATACGCGATCGCGGCCCTGGCCGCCGCGCCGGTCGACGCCTACGGGGTCGGCACATCGCTCGTCACGGGTTCGGGGCATCCGACCGCCGGGCTCGTCTACAAGATCGTGGCGCGGTCCGATTCGGCCGGGACGCTCGTCGACGTCGCGAAGACGAGCAAGGACAAGGCCTCGGTCGGCGGCCGTAAGTTCGCGCTGCGTCGGCTCGACGAGCACGATGTAGCCGCGGCCGAGGTCATCGGGATCGGCGAGCGCCCGGACGGAGACGCCAACGACCGAGAGCTACTCATTCCGCTCGTGCGTGGTGGTGGTGTCGACACGGCCCGCGAGCGGCACGCTCGCTCGATCGCAGAGCTGCCGTCCAAGGCACACCGACTGTCCCGGGGGGAGCCGGTCATCCCGACCGTCTTCGTCAACGACGAGCCGCCGGGCGCACTCGTATACACCCCCGCCGGACAGCACCGACCCCTGGCCCGCGGGACAGGACGATGAGCACGCGCGCCCTGATCGTCGTCGACGTCCAGAACGACTTCTGCGAGGGTGGGTCGCTCGCCGTCGCCGGTGGGTCCGGCGTTGCCGAGCGGATCGCCGCGTATATCGAGGCGAACCGCGGCGACTACGCCGCGATCGTCGCGACTGCCGACTGGCACATCGACCCGGGCAGCCACTTCTCGTCGGCCCCGGACTACGTGGTCTCGTGGCCGGTGCACTGCGTCGCCGGCACCGCCGGCGCGGACTTCCATCCCGCGCTGGCGCCGGCCCTGCCCTTCCTGGACGCGGTCTTCCGCAAGGGCGAGTATGCCGCGGCCTACAGCGGATTTGAAGGCCGCAGCCAGGACGGCCCGGCACGCGAGGCGCCGATCGGGCTGGGCGACTGGCTCGCAGGCGCGGTCGTCACGCGGGTCGACGTGGTCGGCATCGCGACCGACTATTGCGTGCGGGCGACAGCAGCCGACGCCCTGGCTGCCGGCCTCCAGACCCGCATCCTGCTCGACCTGACCGCCGGCGTCGCGGCCGAGTCGACAACCCGCGCTCTGGCGGACCTGCGCGAGGCCGGCGCGGAATTCTCCGGCACCCTGCCGAGAACCTGACGCGATCTCACCACCATTGAGAGTCACCGGGCCTCAGACGAGGCCAAGGGACACGGCCTCCTCCCACAACTCGTCGCGGATGCGCGGATGCGCCGCGAACTCGATGAGGTTGGCTGCCTGGGTGTTCTCGTCGCACCCGTGGATCTCGGCGACACCGTTCTCGGTGACGACGGCGGTGTGCTGGAAGCTCGTCACCGGCTCGTCGAGGAGCGGCACGATCGTCGACTGGTCGGCCTTGGGGTGCCACGAGCGCAGCGCCATGATCGCCTGACCGCCAGGCGCGTGCATCGCACCGACAGTGAAGTCCGTCTGGCCGCCGAAGCCGGAGTGGATGCGCGCGCGGATACGGGAGGCATTGGCCTGGTCGAGCAGGTCGACCTGCAGCGCGGTGTTGATGCTCGTCATCAGCGGATTCTTAGAGATATTGCTCGGCGCGTTGGTCGTCTCGGTGCGCAGGATGCGCACCCGGTCGTTGCGGTGGACCCACTCGTTGAGGGTGGCGGAGCCGTGCACGAACGAGCTGACGAGCATCCGGTCTGGGTCGAGAGCGCCGGCATCGTCCAGGGCGAGCACCCCGTCGGCGAGCATCTCGGTCCAGATACCGAGGCCCTTCTTGGCCAGCAACCCCGCCAGAGTCGCGTCCGGGATCTCGCCGATGCCCATCTGCAGCGTCGACCCGTCAGAGATGCGATCCGAGACGAGCCGACCGATTATCTGGGCCGACTCCACGCGGTCGATCCCTTTGCTCGGCGCGGCAGGCGCTTTGACGGCCTTGGCGCCGGCAGCCGTCTGCGCCTGCACGCTGTGCCCGCCGAGGGGCTCGTCGACCTCGATGATCGCGTCAAAGATCGACACGTCGTATTCCCCGTCGCCATAGGTGTAGGGCATGTGCGGGTTCGCCTGGGCGATGACGATGCCGCCGTGGGCCTTGGCGGACTCGATGGCCGCAGGCAGGATATTGACCTCGATCCCCATCGAGACCTTGTTGTTGATCGGCGTCGACGTGTGCAGGAGCACGATGTCGACCGGCAGCCGTCGGGCGAACAGCCGCGGGACCTGGGAGAGCCGGCAGGGTAAGTAGGCGAGACGATCGCTGCGCCGCATGCCCACGCCGACAAAGGCAGACTCCAGGACTACTCCGGTGCGGTCCGGAAGCCCGGCCGGCGCGTTGAGCATGTGCAGGCGGTAGCCGGGCAGCAACTCATCGAGGGCGCCAACCACGGTCCACGGCACGGCCCCGTTCCCGCTGACGACGACGCGCAGGTTGCGGCGGGACACGTCGATGATCGAGGACAGGGATTCTAGAGAAGTGACGGCCACTGGTCCACAATGCCGAATTCCTTGGCAATGGCGCTGCGATCCTCATC
>JAUNUZ010000304.1 GCA_030537915.1 Micrococcales bacterium | reverse complement strand
CAGACCCCGCACGTCCCCGTCCGGCGCAGCGGGGTCCGAAGGCGACATTGGCTTCGACGCTCAGGTGCGGGAAGAGCAGGGGGTTTTGCGTGAGCACGCCGAGACCGCGCGCGTGGGGCGGCCGGAACACTCCCCGGTCGGTGTCGACGAAAACGTCCGCGCCGACGCTCACCCGGCCCTCGTCCGGCGCGACGAGACCCGAGATGAGCTGCAACAGCGTCGATTTGCCGGCACCGTTGGGGCCCAGCAGCGCGGTGACCTCGCCGCCGGGCGCGCCCAGGTTCAGATCCACGGACCGGGCCGCGAGCCGGGCGCTCACCTGCACGTCCGGACCGTTTGCGGCAGCCCCCATCGGGGTCATCGTCGGCGTCCAGGGCACGGTACGGTCACTCCCCCGGGTCCGCCGACCGCGCGCGCCACGCTCCCGATCCGCCGCGTGCGGTCCCGCCGCCGTAGACGGTGACGACGATGATCGCCGCGACCCCGACCAGCAGCATCGACAGCGCGACGGCGGCGTCCGGGTCGACCTCGCGCTGCAGATAGATCTCCAACGGTAGCGTGCGGGTCACCCCCTCGAGAGAGCCGGCGAAGGTCAGCGTCGCACCGAACTCACCGAGTGCGCGTGCGAAGGCCAGCACCGACCCCGACACGAGACCCGGGAGCACGAGGGGCAGCGTGATGCGCGTGAGCACGGTCGTCGGCCTCGCGCCCAACGTCGCAGCCACATCCTCGTAGCGATGTCCCGCGGACCGGACTGCGCCCTCGAGGCCGATGATGAGGAATGGCGTCGCGACGAATGCCTGCGCGAGCACGACCGCGGTCGTCGAGAAGGCGATCTGGATACCGAGCACCTCCAGGTGCGATCCGATGAGCCCGCGCCGACCGAAGGTGTACAGCAAGGCGATCCCGCCGACGACCGGCGGCAGGACCAGCGGTAACAGCACCAGCGCCCGCACGACGCGCAGCCCAGGGAAGGACCCACGGGCCAGGACCAGCGCGACCGGAGTGCCGAAGCAGAGCGCGACAAGCGTGCTCATCGCCGACGTGCGCAGGCTCAGCCACAGGGCGGTGAGCGACTCCGGTGATGTGACCAGGGTCCCGAAATTGCGCCAGTCCACCGCCGTCGCCATGCCCGCGAGCGGCAAGGCGACGAGGGCTATGCCGATTCCGGCGACCGGCCACAGCCACCCCGGCAGTGCAGCCGCCGCCACCTGGCGGTGGCGCAAGCCGCTCGCCCTACGCGTCATCGAGGCAGACGCCGCGGTAGTGACGACCTGGTGCTGGACTCACGGAGAAGCGAACCCCGCGTCCGAGAGCACCTTCTTCCCCTCGGGACCAGCGATGTAGTCGACGAAGGCCTTCGCGGTGGCCGCGTCTTTCGCGCCCTCCAGGGCAGCGATGGGATAGAGGTTGACGGCGTCCTTGGACTCGGGGAAGTCCACGGCCTGTACCTTGTCGCCGGCACCCTTGGCGTCTGTCACATAGACGAGCCCTGCGTCGGCCTGCCCGGAGGTCACCTTGCCGAGTACGTCGGTGACGGACTGCTCCTGGCTGACCGGCTTGATGTCGGCACCGGAGGCCTTCTCGACCTTGAGCGTGGCCGCACCGCACGGAACCGGGGCTGCACACACGACGACGTTGGTGCCCGATGAGCTTTGTTCGGCGAGGCTCAACAGGTCGGTGATTTTCTTGGGGTTGCCGGGCGCCGTCACAATCGTCAGCGTGTTGCTCGCGAACGGAACGGGAGCACCGGTGACGATCCCCGCGGCTACCGCCTTGGCCATGTTCTTCTCATCCGCCGAGGCGAAGACGTCACCGGGGGCGCCTTGGTTGAGCTGGGCGACCAGGTCGGAGGAGCCCCCGAAATTGAGGTTCACCCGCACGCCTGGGTGCGCGGCCTCGAACTGGGTGCCGAGCTGGGTGAACGTCTTCTTGAGCGAGGCGGCCGCGAAGACGGTGAGACCACCCTGGAACCCCGACGCCGACGCCGACTCGGCGCTCGAGGCGTCGGTGGCGCCCGGCGAGGCGGGGCTGGTGCTGTTGCCGCAGGCGCTGAGCACTAAACCCGCGGACAGGACGGTGGCAGTAGCCAGGCTGGCACGCGGTCGGGTTTTCATGCGTTTCCTCCACTGGGGTGACTCGGCGTAGCCGGGGTGTCGATGATGACGGTCGTCGCCTTGACGACAGCGACGGCGAGGCTTCCGGGGCGCAGGCCCAGGCGCGCGACCGACCGACTGCTCATCAGGGAGACAACGGTGAAGGGCCCGCACTGCAGTTCCACCTCCGCCATCACGGCGTCGCAGGTCACTGCGGTGACGAGGCCGACGAACTGGTTCCGAGCCGACGTCGCGCCGGTGAGCACGTCCGGCGGCCGGGCGGCACGCTCGCGGGCGTAGTCGGCCAGCGCAACGCCATCGAGGACGATTCGGCCGGCGTCATCCTTGGCCGCGGGCAGGTCACCGTGCTCGATGAGTCGACGGACTGTGTCGTCGCTGACGCCGAGGAGCGCCGCGGCGTCACGGACGCGGAATGAGGTGTCGGGCACAGCCCTGACTGTAATCGCACTTGCGTCCGCAGAAGCACTTTCCGTCCGCAATTGCGCCTGCAGTGCTCCTTCGTGCCGACTTGCCCGTGGCAACCCGTAGTCCGCCCGTATCGTCGGGCCATGCCCGCGCAACGACTGATGCCCACGCAGGAGGCCGACGACCTCTTGGCCCTGACGCGCGAGGTCTGCGACGAGCAGTTGCGACCCAAGGTCGACGAGATGGAGGCGCGCGCGCAATTCCCCCGCGAGACCTTCCAGCTCCTGGGTCGTTGCGGCCTGCTCACCCTCGCCTACCCCGAAGAGGTCGGGGGCGGCGGCCAACCGTACGAGGTCTACCTGCAGGTGCTGGAGGAGATCGCGTCGGCGTGGATGAGCGTCGCCGTGGGTGTCTCCGTGCACTCGCTCACGTGCAACCCGGTCTTCGCCTTCGGCACGCAGGAGCAGAAGGAGAGCCTGCTCGCGCCGATGTTGTCCGGTGAACAACTCGGCGCGTATTGCCTGTCGGAACCGAGCGCGGGATCCGACGTCGCGGGGATGACGACTAGAGCGACCCGCCGCGGCGACGCCTACGTCATCAAGGGGACGAAGGCGTGGATCAGTCACGCGGGGCACGCGGACTTCTACACGACCTTTGTGCGGACGAGCGACGACGGTCCGCGCGGCCTGTCGTGTTTCGTCGTGCCGGGCGATGCGCCGAACCTGGTGTTCGCGACCCCGGAACGCAAGATGGGCTTGGACTGCGACACGGTTCGACAGGTGCTCTTCGACGATGTCCCGGTGAGCGCCGACCGCCGCGTGGGCGCGGAGGGCCAGGGCATGTCCATCGCCCTGTCGGCGCTCGATGCCGGTCGCTTGGGCATCGCCGCTTGCGCCACCGGCCTGGCGCAGGCGGCGCTCGACGTCGCGGTCGCCTACGCCCAGGACCGCGAGCAGTTCGGCCGCAAGATCGGGCAATTCCAAGGCTTGGCCTTCCTGCTCGCCGACATGGAGGCCGCCGTGACGTCAGCCCGTGCGACCTACCTGCATGCGGCCCGGCTCAAAGACGCCGGTCGACCGGTCGGCACGCAGGCCAGCGTCGCCAAGCTGATCTGCACCGACGCGGCCATGAAGGTGACGACCGACGCGGTGCAGGTGCTCGGCGGCTACGGCTACACCAAGGATTTCCCCGTCGAGCGCTACAT
>JAUNUZ010000303.1 GCA_030537915.1 Micrococcales bacterium | reverse complement strand
AGCGCTACCAGCTGATCGCGGAACGTACCGAGGTCATCGTCGCCGCCGTTGATGACCTCGGAACGCCGGTATCCATCTCGTGCCTCAATCCGCGGATGCCGACGGGACTGGTGCGGTCGGTGCGCTGGGTGCTTTTACACGTCATAGAAGAGACCGCACGCCACGCAGGCCATGCCGACATCATTCGTGAGTCGCTGGATGGCGCCACGGCGTTGGACCTTGTCGTCGCGTCCGGGACCCCATTCTTCACGTGACCGGGCGGTCGAATCGCAGATGCACGAGACAATCGACCTTCCGTCTAATGATCCCCGTACGGGCATCGATGGACCCTTCTAGCGATCGTCGTCGTAGGACATGAAGTCCGGCGCTGCCGCCAAGCGCAGGCGGACCTGCTCGCCCACGTCTAGCATCTGGGAGATGCCCTCCCGCCTGCTGGCTCTGAGCTTCGACGCCCACGACCCGCGCCGACTGGCGTTGTTCTGGGCCGACCTCCTGGGGCGGGCAGTCACCGATGATCCTGGCGGCCTGCTGCTACCGGGGTCCGACACCCAGGTTGGCCTGCGGTTCACCCTGAGCGAAACCGAAAAGAACGGCCCGAACCGGGTGCACCTGCATCTGACCAGCACGGGCACCACCGGACAGCCGGACACGGTCGCGGCGGCGCTCGAGCTGGGCGCGAGCCACCTCGACGTCGGCCAGCTCCCGGACGAGGGACACGTCGTGCTGGCCGATCCCGAGGGCAATGAGTTCTGTGTGATCGAGCCCGGCAACTCGTTCTTGGCCGGCTGCGGCTTTGTCGGTGAGCTCGCCTGCGAGGGTAACCGTCGGGTCGGGCTTTTCTGGGCTGAGGCGCTGGGCTGGCCCCTGGTGTGGGACCAGGACCAGGAGACCGCGATCCAGTCTCCGCACGGCGGAACCAAGGTCGCGTGGGGTGGTCCGCCTGTGGCGACCAAGCTCGCAAAGAACCGGCAGCGCTTCGACCTCACCCTGACAGAGGGCACCCCGGTAGACGAGGTTGACCGACTGGTCGAGATGGGAGCGGCCCTGCTCGGCAGGGTCGGAGACGGCGCCGTCGAACTGGCCGACCCCGACGGCAACGAGTTCCGCCTCACGCGCGGCTGACCTCAGTCCAGAGCGGCCCGCCCGCCGCCGCGTTAGGCGGCGCATGCGGATCCTTGATCCAAAGCCGGATCGGGAACGGGACGGGTCCCCCGCCAGACCGGGCCGCCGTACTTCTAGGCGGCTTGGGTGCCTCGGTCTCCGCGTCGGGTCCATACCGCCCATTGACGCTGTGGCGGCAGGTAACTCCGATTGATATCGAGCAGGACGTGACAACACTGGTCAACGTCTTCGCGGTGGCTCCGGAGCGGCGTCCTTCCTGGGGTGGCATGTCCTCGTGGGTCCTGAGGCTGCGGCGGTCTAGGTTGTGGTGCCGTGCAGTCGTGACCGCAGGATCGGCACCCCTGGCCCGTCGAGCTGGTCGAGGTAGGGTGCGCGGCCGGCCATCCCCATCACCAGCGCGAGCGTCGAGCCGGTGACCAGCGGGCCAGCGCCGGTAGCGAATGGCCCATCGTCTGCCTGCAGCTGCAGGCCTGCAACGTATGTGCGGCTGGCGACGGTGAAGTCGCGTTCGGCGAAGAAGTCGGCCACGGGCGTCAGCGCCTCGACGCTCGGTGTACCAGCCAGCCGCAGCGGCCAGCGAATGTCCTGGGCGTGCACAAGAACTTCGCCGAGGTAGGCCGGGGTGTGTCCGGAGGGCGCCGTTGTGCTGCCAATCACAGCGCGGAACCGGTTGAGCGTTTCGGCCGGAGTCCTGCCGCGGTGCTCGGCCAACCGGCGCTGGTTGTGCACGTCGGGACGGAAACGCGCGCCGATCATGCTGTGCAGCCACTCCCACTGGTTCAAGCTGGCCGCGGCCGTGAGGTGGGCGACGACCTGCTCAACGTCCCACTGCCCGCACAAGGTGTCATGGTGCCACTGCTGCGCGCTGAGGGTCGACAGGTCCTCTGCTAAGGCGGTGCGCTCGGCACGCGCCAGTGCCCACAGGCAGCCCTTCCGCTTACTCGCCACGACTCTCGATACCTTTTTCATCGGTGACGCAACTTGCCCGCCACGGACGTCGGCGTTGCGGCACCGCGGAGTCGAGCTGCTCCGCGTCCCGTGAGGCTCTCCCGGTCCACGCGGCGCCCGGAGACCGCGAGCAGCAAATCGATGGCATCGGCCTCGACGTCGTCGCCCTGCCCCCAGGTCTGCCCGCTCCTGCGCTCGATCAGCCGCAGGCCTCTAGCACGTTCGCGTCCGCCGCCGAAAGAGTCGGGGGTGCGCAACTGGTGGGCGAGGGCCTGGAGGATCGCTGGTTCCGGATATCTTCCAACGATGCCCAACGGCCGGCGGATGTCCTCCCCGTGCACGATGGCCTCCACCAGGCGTGTCGCGAGGGCTGCCGGCGGGGTCCGCGTAAGGTCGGCGGCTTTCTCAAGGGCCGCGAGCGTGTCCTGCGGATCCTGGCGCTTGTAACGAGCGATGCCGTTCTCGTTCGCGCGATCGAAGTCCAGGCGCGCCCTCAGCAGGTCACGGACGAAGGAGAGCCGACCGGTTCGCGCCGTGTCCACCACATGCGCCAGGACGTCGTGGACATCCCAGCCGGGGCACAGAGAAGGCAGATGCCACTGGTCGGCGCGCAACCCGGAGAGATCGGCGGCCAGTTGTCGCCTCTCGGCGTGGACGGTCTGCCAGGTCGCGGCTGATGAGCTACGCATGCCGGCTCCTTCTCGAGTGGGGTCGTTGGTCAGTAAGCCAATCTACTACTGAATTCGAAGTAGACGCTACTGTAGTAGTAGTACATTGTGTCAATGGCTCATCGGCGCTCCTACGGCTCGTACAACGACGGTTGCGCGGCCGCCCACGCCCTCGACCTCGTCGGTGAGCGATGGACGTTGATCGTGGTGCGTGAGCTTCTGCTGGGCCCCAAACGCTTCTCCGACATCCAGCGAGACGTGCTCGGCATTGGGCCCGCCGTCCTCACCGCGCGACTGCAAGAGCTAGAGGCGGGTGGCATCGCGCGACGTCGTCGGATGCCCGGGCCCGGGCGCATCGCCGTCTACGAACTCACCGAGTGGGGCTACGGACTGGAGGCCGTGAACACTGCGTTGTCCCGGTGGGCCGTGGACTCACCGGCCCTCCAACGCGAAGCGGACATGAGCCCCGACACGGTGGTCCTGGCGATGCGCGCGCACTCACGACCGGCGCCTGGGTGCGCGGGTGAACGACGTGTCGCCTTGTCTCTCACCGATTCCCGGCGCCTGGACGCCCAGCCAGTCAGCTACCTAGCGCGGATGTCCGCGCAAGCCACCACCATCGACCGGTCGCTGGAACCAGAACCGACCGACGCGCAGGTGTGGGCCACCACCCAGGACTGGAAGGCCTGCGTGATCGGCGGCGCCGCCTTGGAACGGCTTCCGAACGTCCACGTGTCTGGCAGCCACGACACGGTGCGACAACTGATCAATGCGACGTCGCTGAGCGGTCCTGCGGGCTCGCCCTTCATCGCCGAGGCGTGAGGCGACACGGATCATGCCTGCCTGCGACGGCGAACTGGCGGACGGGGGGCGGACGACACGAAGCCACACTCGCCACCTGTCCCGCCCGGTTGTGACAATCACGGTGATGACGGATGGGATGGTGGATTCGTGGGCCAACGTGAATTGATCGAATTCGTCCGAGCCCGCGGGCTCGGAGTGAT
>JAUNUZ010000302.1 GCA_030537915.1 Micrococcales bacterium | reverse complement strand
GGTGTCACCGGATTCTCTGGGCCCGCACGTGTCGGTAAGGCCGATGCCGGTGCGCGCGCTCCAGCCTCGACAGGTGAGTCTCGATGAGGCGCGGGTCGCGCAGACACCGGGTGATGCGACTGCGGCGCGGGCGCGACTACGGTCGCCGGGCCGGGCAGTCCGAGCGGGGCAGCGGCACGGTGCTCGCCTTGGCGATCCTCCTTGCCATCTCCAGCCTCCTTGTCGCGGCGGTGCTCTATGGAGCAGTAGTCATCGCGACCCATCGGGCTCGCAGCGCCGCCGATCTGGCGGCGCTCGCCGCGTCGGCCCGTCTGCTCGAGGGCGATTCGCCAGGCGTGGCGTGCGCGCAGGCGGCTCGGGTGGCGCAGGTCAACGGCGGCCGTATCCTGGCCTGCCGAGTGGCAAAGGCTCGAGAGGGCACGGTCGAGACCGAGGTCGGTGTCGAATTGCCCCGGGCGTGCAGGGGTCTGGGTTCGGCGCGCGCCGTGGCGCGAGCAGGTCCACCTCCTGAGGCCCGAGACGGTCCCCCGGAGTGAGTTCGCCTTCATGGGCTCCTGCCGTACTGCCTCAGGTCGAGGGCGCAGCCTTCGACACGCGCTCGGGCGATTCCGCCACCGACCGCGGCGCCTCGGTCAGCAGCAGGTCGAGCAGCGCCACCGCGCCGAGCTTGTCCAACGGCTCATTGGCGTTGCCGCACTTGGGTGACTGCACGCACGCCGGGCAGCCGCGCTCACAGCGGCAAAGGGCGACGGTTTGGCGCGTGCTCTGCAGCCAGTTGCGGCGGTCGGCGTAGCCGCGCTCCGCGATCCCGGCTCCGCCGGCGTGACCGTCGTAGACCATGACGGTCGGCAGCCCTGTGTCCGGGTGCAGGGCGCTCGAGACCCCGCCGATGTCCCACCGGTCGGCGGTAGCCACGAGCGGCAACAGGCCGATCGCCGCGTGCTCGGCCGCGTGGGCCGCACCCGGCACGTCCGCATCGCCGATCCCCGCGGCCTGCAGCGCCTGCGGGGTAACCGTCCACCACACGGCGGAGGTGTTCAGGACCCGGTCGGGCAGGTCGAGAGGGTGCTCGCCGAGCACCTGCGAGGACGGCAATCGGCGCACGAAGGAGGTGACTCGCCGGCGCACTCGCACGCTGCCCCAACAGACGGTGACGGCGCCGATCGTGCTCCGGCGCGTGACGTCGATGATGTCGAAGGAGCTCGCCGTGCGGGCCTGGGTGCGCCACCCGGGGTCGCCCGCGACAACGACCGCCGTCCCGACGTCGAGGTCGAGCCGGGTGACGACATACGCGCGTTGCTGATGGACATAGACCGAGCCCGTGTGCACGACTGCGTCCGCGCGGGGCACGTCGACCGTCCCCAAGACCCGACCGCTGGGGGATTCGACGATGGTCACCAGCGACCCGGCGCCGCGCAGGGTCACCAGGTCGGCGGGCCGCTCCTGCCGGGTCCAGTACCACCCGTCGCGCCGCCGCCGGAGCAGGCCCCTCTCGGTGAGCTCATCCGCCAGGGGCCGCATCGTCGAGCCGAAGACGGCCGCATCCACGTTTCGCAGCGGCACCTCGGCGGCGGCCGCCGCGAGGTGGGGACGAAGTACGTAAGGGTTGGCCGGGTCGAGAGTGCAGGCCTCGACCGGATGGTCCAGGACCGCCTCGGGGTGCCGGACGAGGTAGTGATCCAGCGGGTCGTCACCTGCGAGGAGCACCGTGAGGCTTGAGCGCCCCGACCGCCCCGCCCGTCCGGCTCGCTGCCACAGGGCGGTCCGGGTGCCGGGCCAGCCAGCCATGACGACCGCGTCCAGGCCGCTGATGTCGATGCCCAGCTCCAGCGCACTTGTGGCGGCGAGCCCGCGTAGTTGCCCGCTGCGCAGGCGGTCTTCCAGCTCTCGGCGTTCCTCGGGCAGATAACCGCCGCGATAGGCCGCCACGAGGGAGCCCAGGCCGAGACGGTCCAGCCGCGCGGTGGCGCGATCGGCCACCACCTCAACGCCGAGCCGAGACCGTGCGAAGACCACCGTCTGCACGCCGCGTTCGACGAGGTCCGCCAACAGGTCACCGGCGCGGCTCAGTGCGCTGACCGATTCCTCGAGCGTCTCGCCCGCCCCTTGTGTCGCGGGTTCGTCCGTCACCGGGTCGACGAAGACCATCGTCATCGCCGGTCGCGGCGACCCGTCTTCGGTGACTGCCTGCACCGGCAGCCCGCACAGATCGCGGGCGTGGCGGGCGGGATCGGCGACGGTGGCGGAGGCGAAGGCGAACGTGGGGTCCGCCCCGTAGCGGGCGGCCACCCTGCGCAGACGGCGCAGCACGGCGGCGACGTGGGATCCGAAGAGGCCGCGATAAGCGTGACATTCGTCGACGACGACGAATTCCAGGCCACGCCAGAACGAGCTCCACGCCTCGTGGGCCGGGAGCATCCCGTGGTGCAGCATGTCCGGGTTGGTGAGCACGAGCGCGGCATGCCGCCGGATCCGGCGCCGTTCGTCGGTGGGGGTATCCCCGTCGTAGGTGGCGCTCAGCACGTTCGGCAGGCCCAGTCGGGTGACTCGGCTCGCCTGGTCAGCGGCAAGCGCTTTGGTAGGGGACAGGTAGAGCGAGGTCCGCCGCTGCAAGGGCGCCGCGCCGTCATCGTGGGTCAGGCGCGACAGGATCGGGAGCAGGTAGCCCTGACTCTTTCCCGATGCCGTACCGGTGGCGAGGATCGTATGGCGTCCTGTGTGCAGGGCCTGCGCGGTGCGGGCCTGATGCTCCCAGAGCAGCCGCACGCCCTGCCTGCCGAAGGCCTCGCGCACCGGCTCTGGGACCCACCCGGGCATCGGAGCGGTCCGCGCACCATGCGCCGGGATGATGCGTACGTGCGTCACCCGCGCGTGTCCCGGGCGAGCCAGGAGTTCGGCCGCGAGCGAGCCCGGATCGTGGGTGTCCATCGGCGTCTAGGATAGGACTGCGTCCAGCCGTCTAGACACCCGCTCACGCTCTCGCCTGGCTCGATACGGCGCTGGACCGACGCAGAGCACCACCGGTCGGAAGGGATGGGCATGGATCTCGACGTGTCGTCCGTCACCGATTCGCAAGTGACGGTGCTCACCCTTACCGGCGACGTCGACGCGCTGTCGGCGCCGATGCTGCGGGACGCCATCGAGTCACAGGTGGTGGCCGGTCGGCGCGCCCTCGTCCTCGACCTCGACGCGGTGCCTTTCATGGATTCCACAGGCCTAGGAGTGCTCGTCGGCGGTCTGCGCCTGACGACCGCGCACCAGGGGACGATGACACTCTGCCGCGTCCGTGCCAGGGTCCAGCGCGTGATGCTCATCACCGGCCTGGACGATGTCTTCGACCTGCACGCCACGGACGGCCAGGCGGTCGAAGCCGCGAAGGCGAAGATCGCGGCCCCGGACTGACGAATCCCGGACTGTTCAGGGTCACTGCGCGGAGCGTGCCAGGCGCCCTGGGTGTCGTGCGAGGTCTGGCCGTGAGCCCTACCCGACCATGGCAGCACAGTCGCTGGTGAGGGGATCGAACAGGATCCCTCGACGGCCGCGGACTGATGCCCACCGATCCAGTGTGCTCATGCAGCACCCGGACCACGGGACCATTCGGTCATCTAAGGATCTATGCTCGCCACTACGGAGGCGGTCCACCCTCGCTCGAGGACGGAATGCCGGATCGCTCCCCTCGTGGTTCAACCTAGGTGCCACACGTTCCTCGAAAGTAGGAGCCACCGTGCCCGGGCCACTTCTTGCTGCCACCGTCCGTCTACCCGCAT
>JAUNUZ010000301.1 GCA_030537915.1 Micrococcales bacterium | reverse complement strand
GGCAAGGTAGAGCACTCGCTCCAGCGCGTTCTGCTGGCCGCCTTGAGAGACGAGGTGCAGGGCCGCGAAGCCCACTGCGGAGATGAGGATGGAGACCTCTGCCCGGGTGCGCAGCGTCTGCAGGACGTACCCACGCCAGATGAGTTCCTCGGGGATGCCCTGCATGAGAAATCCTTGGCTTAGAGCGATGGCAGCCGTGACCCACCACAAGTCGTCGGGGGGGTTCACACTGCGCATCAACCCGGCGGCGTCCAGAACGACGCCGATGACGACCACGAGCACGGCAGCAACCACCGTGCCGAGCAGCAACATCGGCAACGCCCGGGAGTTCCACACCCAACCGGTCTCCCGCATCGGGCGGCGATCGACGTACCGCATGAGCAGCCACACCAGTAGCACCGCAGTGAGCAGGCAGATGCTGGAGACCAAGACCGAGCCAAGGATCCCGATGGCGGGCCCGGATTCGTTCAACACCTTCACGAAGCCGGGCACGAGCACAAAGATCAGCGGTGACAACGCCATGAGCAGCATGGCGATGGCGGCCAGCAGCACGCGCACCGCGGTAGGGAAGCGGCGGGGTGCCTCATAGGTGCGGTGCTCCGGGCCGACGCGCACCTCGCCGGTTCGAGCGTCGGACGGGGTGACGTTGCGGGTCATGACGCAACGATAGGCAACGGATTGGCGCCTTCCCGTCCGGCCGGGGTCGCGTCACCTCCGTCGGGTGCCCTCCTGCTGCAGGATGCAGGGTGTGGATGCGACGACTGACCGAGACCGCGACGACGAGGGACGTGCGCGGCAGGACCGACCCCGCGACGAGTTGGGCCGTCCGCTGCCCTACGGGACGCAGGGCGTGGATCCTGTGAGTGAACAACCGCTGCCACCCCGCGAGACGATCGCCGCAGCGCGTGACCTCCTTCGGCAGGGGCGGCCGTTCTCGGCACACGAGGTGCTCGAGGCGCGCTGGAAGTCCTGCGACGACGTCGAGCGGCCGTTGTGGAAGGGGTTGGCCCAGCTCTGTGTCGGCATCACCCACGCGCGGCGCGGCAACGCCGTCGGCGCCGGTCGGCTCGTGCAACGTGGGGCAGAGCTATTGCAGGCCTACGCCGGGCCGACGTACGAACTCGACCCCACGGCTCTCATCTCCTGCGCGCGGGACCAGGTCGACGACCTACGGTGATCCACGTAGCGGAGGAACGGTGGCGGCCTCCGCTCGCTGGCCCAGCCGAGCGGTCGGTAGCGACCTCTTGGCGACACGAGCACAGCCGCGACCTCACCTCACCTGATGGAATGGAACCAACACCCGCGCCGGGCCGGTGCCCTCGCGGATCGGGGTCGAGTCGATCGGGCCGCTGCTAGCGATTCCGCCGTGGCAGCGGCCGATCGCGCCTCGCCCAGCCTCCCGCGCGCAGAGACGCAACGCGTCAACCCGTGTCGCCGGGACTGTGGATCTAACGGTGTTTCCGGCCCTGTCACGGGTGAGGTTGCCGGTGCACGGGTGAGGCGTCAGCGACCGAGCTGACGCGCCATGTCGTGCAGCCGCTCGATACGGTCCGCCATGGGCGGGTGGGTGGAGAAGAGGGTCTTGACGTCCGCGGCTCGGAACGGGTTCGCGATCATCATGTGCGCGGCATTCTGCAGCTTGGGGTCCGGGGGCAGCGGGGCCCGCTGGGTGCCGAGTTCGAGCTTGCGCAGCGCGTCTGCCAACGCGAGCGGATCCCCGGTCAGCTTGCTGCCGTCTTCGTCGGCGTCGAACTCGCGGGTGCGGCTGATCGACATCTGGATGATCGACGCGGCCAGCGGCGCAAGCAGTGCCAGTGCGATCATTGCGATCGGATTGGGGCGCTCGTCGCTGTTACCGCCGCCGAAGAACAAGGCCATCTGCGCGACACTGGTGATGATGCCCGCGAGAGCCGCAGCGATCGAGGACGTGAGGATGTCGCGGTTGTAGACGTGCATCAGCTCGTGCCCCAGGACGCCGCGCAGCTCGCGCTCATCAAGCAGGTCGAGGATCCCTTCGGTGCAGCAGACGGCCGCATGCGAGGGGTTGCGGCCGGTGGCGAAGGCGTTCGGGGCCTGCGTCGGGGAGATATAGAGCGCGGGCATCGGCTTGTTCGCGCGCGTCGACAGCTCGCGGACGATGCGGTACATCGCGGGGGCCTGCTCCGCCGTCACCGGGTAGGCCTGCATGGCGCGGATCGCGATCTTGTCGCTGTTCCAGTATCCGTAGAAGGTCATGACCACTCCGATGAGCGCGAACAGCCAGATGTAACGGCCATTGCCGATGACCGCCCCGAGACCCAGCAGGACGGCGAAGATCACGCCGAAGAGGGCAGCGGTCTTAACCCCGTTGAAGTGGTTGTGCATGTGGGGTTCAACGTGCGAGGGCCCACCTGATGTTCCAACTGGTCGTCCCACGGGCCGGACACCCGTCCACGCCTCGGGAATACTTACGCCCGCGTAGGTGTCGCTCTTGATGTCCACACTCCGTCGCACGGCCCGTCGGAGTTCAAGCACCTTTAACATGGCCACCGGCGGGGTGTCCAGCGGCACGTCGACATGCGAGTCGACATCCGCCGATCTAGCTTCGGAAGCCTGGTGAGTGTGTCCCATGTCAGACAAGCAGGTGCAGCAGCTCGCACGCGTGGTCATCAGATTCGCCGGTGACTCCGGCGACGGGATGCAGCTGACGGGAGACCGCTTCACCAGCGAGACGGCCTCCCTGGGGAACGACCTGTCGACGCTGCCGAGCTTCCCGGCCGAGATCCGTGCGCCCCAGGGCACGCTGCCGGGTGTCTCCAGCTTCCAATTGCACTTCGCAGACCACGACGTGATGACCCCGGGCGACGCCCCCGACGTCCTCGTGGCCATGAACCCAGCCGCGCTCAAGGCGAATCTGCGCGACCTGCGCCGCGGCGGCACGCTCATCGCCGACCACGACGAGTTCAGCAAACGCAACCTGGCCAAGGTCGGCTACCCGCAGAACCCGCTCGAGGACGGCAGTCTCGACTCCTGGCACGTGCACAGCCTCCCCCTGACGTCCATCACGGTCGAGGCGCTCGCGGACTTCGATCTGACCCGCAAGGAAAAGGAACGGGCGAAGAATATGTTCGCCCTGGGGCTGCTCTCCTGGCTCTACACCCGGCCGCTCGACGGCACGCGAGCCTTCCTCAAGGCCAAGTTCGCCAAGAAACCCGAGGTGCTCGGCGCCAACCTCACCGCACTGTCCGCCGGCTACCACTACGGCGAGACGACCGAGGACTTCACGGTCAGTTACGAGATCGCGCCCGCAGCCATGCCGGCCGGGAACTACCGCAACATGACCGGCAACATCGCGACCGCCTACGGCCTGGTCGCGGCCTCCCACCGCAGCGGCCTGCCGATCGTGCTCGGCAGCTACCCCATCACGCCGGCGTCGGACATCCTGCACACGCTCTCGAGCCTCAAGCGCTACGGCGTGACGACCCTGCAGGCAGAAGACGAGATTGCCGGCGTCGGCATCGCGCTCGGGGCCTCCTTCGGGGGGGCAATCGGGGTGACGACGACCTCCGGTCCAGGTCTGGCCCTCAAGGCGGAGACGATCGGCCTCGCGATGGCGGTCGAGTTGCCGTTGGTGGTCATCGACGTGCAGCGCGGCGGGCCCTCGACGGGGCTGCCGACGAAGACCGAGCAGGCCGATCTCCTACAGGCGATGTACGGCCGCAACGGCGAGTCTCCCGTTGCGGTGATCGCGCCCTGCACGCCCACGGACTGCTTCGACATGGCCATGGAGGC